>CAWVVS010000035.1:0-10162 GCA_963933655.1 uncultured Candidatus Thioglobus sp.
GAGAAATTAGAGAAAAAAGCTGCACCAAAAAAAGCTGCAACAAAAAAAGCTGCAGCTAAAAAAGCACCCGTTAAAAAAGCAGTGGTTACTGCTAGTGAGACAAAAAAATCGACAACAGTAAAAACTGCGCCGAAAAAAGCGCCTGCTAAAAAAACAGCACCAAAGAAAGCAACAGTGAGTGTGACTTTAACAAAGAGTTTACATGGTCGCCTTCCTAAGCACCGTGCGACAGTGTCTGGTCTTGGTTTGAAGCGCATCAATCACACCGTGGTTCTAGAAGATACGGCGTGTGTTAGAGGCATGATTAATAAAGTGTCTTACTTATTAAGAGTAGAGGGTTAAACAATGAATCTTAATACATTAAAGCCTGCAATCGGCGAGAAAACTTCAAGAAAGCGTGTCGGTCGTGGCATCGGTTCTGGAATGGGAAAAACTTGTGGCCGCGGCCATAAGGGTCAAAAATCACGTTCGGGTGGGTTCACTAAGATTGGTTTTGAGGGTGGTCAAATGCCACTTCAAAGAAGGTTGCCAAAAGTGGGTTTTAGTTCACGCGTTTCAATAATCACTTCCCAGGTAACTTTGTCACAATTAGACAAGTTGAGCGAGACTGATATTAATATCGATGTTTTAAAGCAACATAACCTTGTTACAAAAAACATCCTTAGAGTTAAGGTCATGTTATCGGGTGAAATCAATCGTGCAGTCAATTTAAGCGGTATCAGAGCAACAAAGGGCGCACTAGCTGCCATTGAAGCTGCTAAAGGAACAATTAGCGAGTAATGAAATGAGCCAATCTCGATTAGGACTTAGTGAAGATTTACTAAAGCGCATCCTCTATTTAGTGGGTGCGTTAATCGTTTTCAGACTTGGAACGCATATTGTGATTCCATTTATCTCTCAAGACGCATTAGCCTCACTGGTTGAAGACAACAGAACAGGCATCCTAGGCATGATGAACATGTTCTCGGGTGGCGCTTTAGAGCGCCTGTCCATCTTCACCTTGGGCATCATGCCATATATTTCTTCATCGATCATCATGAACTTGATGACTGCAGTAGTGCCTCATTTTGAACAACTGAAGAAAGAAGGTGATCGTGGTCGTCGTAAGATTACACAGTACACGCGAATGGGTACGGTTTTATTGGCAGTTTTCCAGTCTTATGGTATCTCAATTGCCCTTCAATCACAATCGGGCGGTGGTTTTGATTTGGTAACAAATCCAGGTTTAACATTCAACTTTGTTACAGTAGTAACATTAACAACGGGCACACTATTTTTGATGTGGCTCGGTGAGCAAATTAGTGAGAAAGGTATTGGCAACGGTATTTCAATGATTATTTTCGCGGGTATTGTTTCTGGCTTGCCATCTTCATTTGGCAACACTTTGAGCATGGTTGGTACTGGTGAATTAAGCGTCTTCGCTGTTGTTGTTATTTTTATGATGGCAGTACTTGTGATGGCTTTCGTAGTCTTTATGGAAAGAGGTCAGCGTCGAATTGCGGTCAATTACGCTAAGCGTCAGCAAGGCCGTAAAATGACGGGCGGACAAAGCTCGTACTTACCACTAAAAATTAACATGGCAGGTGTGATTCCACCAATTTTTGCCTCCAGCATTATTTTGTTCCCATCAACAATGGGTCAATGGTTTTCACAAACTGAAGGTTTGGGCTGGTTAGCAGATGTAACTGCAGCTATATCTCCAGGGCAGCCCTTATATATTGCTTTTTATGGTACAGCCATTGTATTTTTTACATTCTTCTATACTGCATTAACATTTGATGCCAAAGATACAGCTGATAACCTGCGGAAGTCTGGCGGTTTTATTCCGGGCATTCGACCTGGTCAGCAATCGGCAGATTACATTGATAGCGTAACTTCAAGATTAACAGCTGTTGGCGCTGCCTATATTACGGCAGTTTGTTTATTGCCAGAATTTTTAATCTTATACTGGAACGTGCCTTTCTACTTTGGTGGCACCAGTCTTCTTATCATCGTGGTTGTGGTGATAGATTTTATCGCGCAAGCGCAATCTCATATGATGTCAAATCAATATGAGGGGCTGATGCGCAAAGCGAACTTAAAGTAAGGAAACATTATGAAAGTAAGAGCTTCAGTAAAAAAAATGTGTAAAGATTGTAAAATAGTCAAGCGTCACGGCGTTATTCGTGTCATTTGTAAAGAGCCTCGTCACAAACAGAGACAAGGATAATTACATTGACAATGATTGATCAACAACGTAAAATTGCACGTTTTTTTCAATTTAATAAAATGAGCGAAAGCACTTGCTCAATAATTGTATATAAAAGGATATAGGTAGAGTTTATGGCACACGTAGGAAGAGCTAAATAATGGCACGTATAGCGGGAATTAACATTCCAACACATAAGCATATTGTAATTGGCCTTCAGTCAATTTTCGGTATTGGTGAAACAAGATCAAAGCAAATTTGTGAAGCACTTAAGTTGGATCAGAGTACTAAAGTTTCTGCATTGACAGAAGGTGAACTGGAAGCTATCCGCACAGCGGTTGCACAATTTCAGGTTGAAGGTGACTTGCGTCGTGAAGTTGCAATGAACATCAAACGCCTAAGAGACTTAGGTTGTTACCGCGGTATTCGCCACAGAAAATCACTGCCTTTACGTGGTCAGAGAACTAAAACTAACGCTAGAACTCGCAAGGGTCCTCGTCGTTTAATTAAATAATTGGGATAGATAGTTATGGCGAAAGTACAAACAACTAAGAAGAAGTCTAAAAAGATTGTTTCTGACGGTATCGCACATATTCACGCGACTTTTAATAACACGATAGTGATGATTACTGATCGTCATGGTAATGCACTATGTTGGGCAACTTCAGGTGGCTCAGGCTTTAGAGGCTCAAGAAAATCAACGCCTTTCGCAGCACAAGTTGCAGCTGGTAATTGTGGTGAGAAGGCGCAGGCAATGGGCATGAAAAATCTTGAAGTCCGTGTTACAGGACCTGGTCCAGGTAGAGATTCAGCAATTCGTGGTTTGAATGCGCAGGGTTTAAAGATTCAATTAATTACAGATGTGACGCCAATTCCACACAATGGTTGTCGTCCTTCTAAGAAACGTAGAGTTTAAGGATAAATTATGGCAAGATATACAGGTCCTACATGTAAACTAGCGCGTCGTGAAGGCGTTGACTTAGAGCTTAAGAGTGGCGTTAGATCACTTGATTCAAAGTGTAAATTAACACAACTTCCTGGCATGCACGGTGCAAATGCACGTCGTCAGAAAGGTACTGAGTATGGTTTACAGTTGCGTGAAAAGCAAAAAGTTAGACGTATTTATGGCATCCTAGAGAAGCAATTCCGTCTTTACTACAAAAAAGCAAGCTCAAAGAAAGGCTCAACTGGTGAAAACTTATTGTCATTTCTAGAGTGTCGTCTTGACAATGTGGTTTACCGCATGGGTTTCGCTGCAACTCGCGCCGAAGCTAGACAATTGGTTTCACATAAGTCGATCTTGGTTAACGGAAAATTAGTTAATATCCCTTCTTACCAAGTCAGCGCTAATGACGAAATTGGCGTAAGAGAGAAAGCTAAAAAACAAAGTCGTATTCAATTGGCTGTTGAGCTGTCAGAGCAATCTGGCCAAGCTGAGTGGGTTGATGTTGACAACAAAGCGTTAAAAGGTGTTTTCAAGAATGTTCCTGCACGTGATGATCTTTCATCTGATATCGCAGAACATTTAATCGTTGAATTGTATTCTAAATAGGAATTAAGTATGCAAGGTAGTGCTAGAGATTTTTTAAAGCCAAAATTAGTCGATTCTGTTGAATTGAGTAAAAATGAATATCGTGTTGCTCTTGAGCCTCTTGAACGTGGTTTTGGGCACACATTAGGCAATGCCCTAAGAAGAACATTATTGTCTTCTATGGTGGGCTCTGCAGTCACTGAAGTTGCCATTGAGGGTGTCATGCACGAATTCTCATCAATTGAAGGCGTCCAGGAAGATGTTCTTGATATTCTTCTTAACCTTAAAGAGGCTTCAGTATCACTGAACGCAACTGAAGTTGCAACGATTGTTATCGATAAAACGGGTCCATGTGTAGTGACTGTTGCTGATATTGAGGCAAATGGTACAGATGTATCTGCTTTTAATCCTGAGAAAGTGATTGCTACTGTCAATGATGGCGGCAAAATTAGAATGACTCTACAGGTTGGAACAGGCATTGGTTATGATGTTGCTGTTGCTCGTGATGTCGAATCAGAAACAATCGGCAGCATGCAATTAGATGCAAGTTTTTCACCAATTAAGCGTGTTAGCTTTAGTGTTGAATCAGCACGTGTTGAGCAAAAAGTGAACCTTGACAGATTAAATATTACAATTGAAACCAATGGCTCTGTAAGCGCAGAAGATGCCATTAAGCGTGCTGCAACTATTTTGCAAGATCAGCTTTCTTCATTTGTAGAGCTTGAGCCTGTCGCAGAAGAGGCGCCACAACCAACTTCTGATGACTTTCCGCCGATGTACTTATCAGCGGTAGACGAGTTAGAACTAACTGTGCGTTCAGCAAACTGCTTGAAAGCAGAACAAATTTACTACATTGGTGACTTAATCCAAAAATCGGAGCCAGATTTATTAAGAACACCAAACTTAGGTCGTAAATCACTTAATGAAATCAAAGAAGTATTGACTGAAAAAGGACTAGAGCTCGGCACTGCGATTGAGAACTGGCCGCCAGTTGATCTTATGAGTGAATAAGACATTGGAAATAGGATAAAGAAATGAGACATAGAAAGTCAGGTAGACAACTAAATCGTAATTCATCGCACCGTAAGGCGATGTTCAAGAACATGGCAAACTCGCTGTTTTTGCATGAGACCATTAAAACAACATTGCCAAAAGCGAAAGAGCTTCGTCGTGTGGTTGAGCCATTAATTACTAAGGCTAAATCTGACAGTGTTGCAAATCGTCGCCACGCGTTTTCGAAGTTGCGTGATGATGCCATGGTTGCAAAGTTATTCACTCAGCTTGGCCCATTTTATAAAGACCGACCTGGTGGTTACATCCGTATCCTTAAGGCAGGCTTTCGTACGGGCGACAAGGCTCCTATGGCTTTAGTACAATTAGTTGATTTTGACAGCAGCGAAGAAGCTAGCGTTGAAGCAACAACAGAATCATAAAGGATATATCGTATGCCAGCAATTAAAGTAAGAGAGAACGAACCATTCGATATTGCACTACGTCGCTTCCGTCGTTCATGCGACAAAGCCGGTGTGATTACGGACGTTAGAAAGAAAGAATTTTACGAAAAGCCTACTTGGGTCAACAAGCGCATGAAAGCTGCTGCGGTTAAAAGAACGCACAAAGAAATGGCTAAGAACCGCGTACACCGTAAAAGAATGTACTAAGAGGTCTCCTCTAGCACAACACAAACACACATTATGTCTGAGCTAAAACAACGCATTACTGATGATATGAAATCAGCAATGAAGGCGAAAGACAAACAAGCCCTCAAAGCAGTTCGTATGATTCTTGGGGCAATCAAACAAAGAGAAATTGATGAGCGCATCGAGTTAGATGATGCGCAAGTTATGGCTGTTATTCAAAGAATGGTCAAACAGCGCAAAGACTCAATCACACAGTTTACCGATGGTGGTCGCCTTGATCTTGTTGAGGTTGAAGAAGCTGAACTTGTCATTATCAATAAGTACATGCCAGAGCAGTTGAGTGACGATGAAGTTGCTAGTGCTGTCGACAAAGCTATTGCTAATTCTGGCGCAGATTCGATGAAAGACATGGGAAAGCTGATGGGCATGCTTAAAGGTCAGCTAGATGGCAAAGCAGACATGAGTGTTGTTTCTCAACTGATTAAATCTAAACTGTCTTAAATTCCGTTCTATTTTTTTGACTATTATTAGTCAAGCATTTAATCTTCTTCCTCGAATCAACTTATCAATATGATGCGTTTATTTGGAAAATAATCATTTCCTGAAAATACCAATCAATAAATCACCCATAATAAAAATATCCGAAATTTTTCGAAATTTATATATTTTTTAGGAATTTAGCCGAAAATACAATATTTTAAGACCATATTTACACTCAAATTTAGTATTAAATATTGAGTTTTAATACCATTTCAATAATTCTTTATATTTTTTTAAATATTTCACGATAAACCGTTTTTTTATTTGCTTATAATGGATTTAGTTGTTTTAAGTTTGTTTCTTAGAGCAACTGAAAGGACTTTTTTTAACTATTAGGAGAAAAAAAATGACTTTAACTCATTTATTTAAAGCGCAAGCGGTGTTTCTGGCACTATGGTTTGTAATGATGTGGGCCATGCCCCAAATGATTGCTGATCAGCATGGCTTTGAAGTGACAGGCGTTGTGCAGACCTTGATGCAGATGGTTGGCACTTGCTTTTTGGCTTTAGCAATAATAAATTGGATGATGCCGTCTTGGGCGGGCGATAACCTAAAAAAAGCCGGTATGGTATTAGGTGTTTATATCAATATAATTTTCATTGCAATGCAACTTTATCATTTATCCGTAGGCTTAGCTAAATTTGATCCAATGGGCTTGGGGATTGGAATTATTTTTACTGCTCTATTCATTTGGAAAACTCGTCCAGATTCGTAAGCATTTAATAGTACACAGAAAAAAAGCCGCTTAATTTAGCGGCTTTTTATTGTTCTATACTAAATATTTTGAATTATATATTATTAGTTTTTTTGTGAATTAATATCGTTGAAAAGCCATTCAATCTAGTTATTAGGCATTGTTGGCTATTAATTGAGTTTTTTAGCGATTTGTTGTTTATATTGTTTAGGGGTTTGCTTGGTTTGGTTAATAAACCACCGTATAAATGCTGATGGTTCAGTATAGCCTAGGGAATAAGCCACTCTTTTAGAAGAGTAATTTTCAGCCAACATTGACTTTGCTTTTTTGAGTTTGAAGTTATTTAAACATTGTCGAAAAGTTGTATTATGCTTCGTCAGTGCTCTGCGAAGAGTATTGACGCTAAAACCTAAAAGATTGGAAGCTTCATTCATGTTGATATTATTGTAGTGATCTTCATGGCTATTGAATACTGCTTCGAGTCTTTTAACAATGTTGCCTTCGCTGGACTGTTGGGCAATTTTTTCTTTTGCCATAATTTCAAGCAAACTCACCAATTTTGGGTTTGCGGTTGGATTAGGCTTAAGCGAAACTTCATTGGTCAGTACAATGGATGTGTGGTTGCTTTCAAAAGCTATAGGGCAGTGAAATATCGAACGAATAACGTTGGTCGGTTGCACGGTATTGATTTTTGTTGTGAGTCTTTTAATGGGGTGGTGCATTGATTGAATAAAAGTAGCAAAGATGGATAAACAGAGATTTTCGTATAAATTGGGTTGTTCAACAGGTGCGTCCGCAACAAAATGAATTTCCACAACATCCGTTTTTTGGATTAAGCTGATGTTTATTCCTTCTAATTCAAGATTGATATAGGATTGAACCAGTTGAAAGCTCTCGATTAAATTAGGGGAATACAAAGAAATCATCCCTAATATTTCAGAATAGTTTGGTCGTATTTGCGCCATACGCGCATAATTAATAGACACCAAGTCACTCTCAAAAACATCTTCAGCTTCGATAAAGAAACTCAAGAATAAATCAAGTGGCAGGGTTAGATTGTGATTTGCCAAAATGGATGGTGAAATGCCAATTCTATTGCATATTTCATCTACCTCTTCAGGGTAGAGGTATTGCAAGCGAGAAATGGAGCGCCAAACGGCATTATGAATATTCATTGCAATAAAGTGTTAACTATTAGTGATATTGTGTTAATTATATACTGGCTATGAAAAGCTATAATTTTTTTCATTAACATTGAGAGCGCTTCTCAAGCAGTGATAAGAATAGATTAGGAGATAAAAATGACCTCTACAAGTAACACGCTGTACCCACATTTACTTAAGCCACTTAAGGTGGGTAATATTACTTTAAAAAATCGTGTACTCATGGGCTCCATGCATACTGGCATGGAAGAAGAGTCTGGCGGTTTTGAAAATATGGCGGCTTATTTTGCAGCAAGAGCTCGTGGTGGTGTAGGTCTTATCGTAACGGGTGGGTTTGCACCCAGTCGTGCAGGCTGGACCATGCCTTTTGGTGAAAAGTTGTCCACCAAAAAAGAAGCAAAAAAGCACCAACAAATTACTAATGCAGTGCACGCAGAAGGCGGGCTTATTTGCATGCAAATTCTACATACTGGGCGTTACGGCTATCACCCGTTTGTCGTTTCTGCTTCAGCGATTAAATCTCCCATCTCGCCGTTCAAGCCAAGGGCATTATCAAATCGAGGTATATTAAAATCTATTAATGACTATGTACATTGTGCAAGCATGGCCAAAGAGGCGGGTTACGACGGTGTTGAAATCATGGGCTCGGAGGGGTATTTTATCCATCAGTTTATCGCTCAACACACCAATAAACGGACTGATGAATGGGGTGGCTCGTTTGAAAATCGTATTCGTATGGCGCTTGAAATTGTTAAGCAAACTCGCGCAGCTGTTGGTCCAGATTTCATACTTATTTTCCGGCTCTCGATGCTCGATTTGCTTGAAAAAGGCAGCACTTGGGAAGAGGTGGTGCAGTTAGCAAAAGCCCTTGAAGGTGCGGGCGTGAGTATTATTAACACTGGTATTGGCTGGCACGAAGCCAGAATTCCAACGATTGCAACCATGGTGCCAAGGGCTTGTTTTACTTGGGTTACGGCTAAGTTGCGGGGTGAAGTTTCGGTGCCATTAATTACCAGTAATCGCATTAACACACCTGAAGTTGCTGAAGAGGTGTTGGCGCGTGGCGATGCTGATATGATCTCAATGGCGCGCCCTTTCTTGGCAGATCCTGAGTTTGTTAATAAGGCGATGGAAGGCAGGGCTGATGAGATCAATACGTGTATTGGTTGCAATCAAGCCTGCTTAGATCATGTTTTTAGTCGCAAGCGAAGCAGTTGTTTGGTTAATCCGCAAGCGTGTCACGAGTTGGATTTAATCTATCAGAAAAAAGCACAAGTAAAACGTGTTGCGGTTATTGGCGCAGGTCCGGCAGGCTTGGCGTGCGCAACAGTTGCCGCCGAATGCGGACATCAAGTGACTTTATTTGAAGCGTCAAATGAAATTGGCGGGCAATTCAACATAGCCAAACAAATTCCAGGAAAGGAAGAATTTTATGAAACTATCCGTTACTTCTCTAGGCGCTTAGAAGTTCTCAATGTTGCGGTAAAGCTCAGTGAGAGAGTGAATCTAAAGACGATTAAGGCTGGCGATTTTGATGAAGTTGTTATAGCCACTGGTGTGCTGCCAAGAGAGCCTGGAATTCCTGGACAAGATCACCCAAAAGTCCTTACTTACCTTGACGTCTTGAGAGACAAAAAACCAGTGGGTGATCGTGTTGCAGTGATCGGTGCTGGCGGTATTGGTTTTGATGTTTGTGAATTTTTGTCTCACGAGGGTGATGATTCCAGTGTTGATGTCAAAGCTTTTTTGAGTAAGTGGGGCATCGATCCAGAAAATGAAGTTCGTGGTGGTGTTGCTGGCGTTGTAGCCAACACATCAAAGATAGAGAGGGCTATTACGTTGTTGCAACGCAAAACAACTCGACTGGGTGCGGGGCTTGGAAAAACCACCGGCTGGATTCATCGTGCAAGCCTAAAAACCAAAAAGATCAACATGGTGGCTGGGGCTCAATATGACAATATTGATGATGCAGGTCTTCATTACACACTGGATGGCGAAAGCCGTATTTTGCCGGTAGATACGATTGTGCTTTGTACAGGCCAAGTGCCGCTCCGTGATTTGCACAGCGAATTGGAAAAAAATGGAATTTCGTCGCATTTAATTGGCGGCGCTGACGTTGCTGCTGAGCTGGATGCAAAGAGAGCAATTAACCAAGGGTCGCGACTAGCGGCAGCCCTTTAACTCAATTTACAAGGATTTACCATGACTATGAATACAATTGAAAGATGGCACCAGATTCTTGAAACTGCAGATATGGAGGCTTTAGGTAGCCTGATCGCCGAAGACGCTGTTTTCCACTCACCAATTATGCACACCCCGCAAGTTGGCAGGGCGCTTGTACAACAATATTTGGGAGCGGCTTATCTTTTGTTTAGTCAATACCCCTTTAAATATGTGCGTGAGATA
>CAWVVS010000036.1:0-10011 GCA_963933655.1 uncultured Candidatus Thioglobus sp.
CATGATCGTAGCCGGATTGGAGTTCACCAAAATCACTCGGTAACCTTCTTCGCGTAGCGCTTTACAGGCTTGTGCACCAGAATAGTCAAATTCACACGCTTGGCCAATTACAATAGGTCCAGCGCCAATAATTAAAATACTTTTTATATCTTGTCTTTTAGGCATAGTTCTTTACTATGAAAGCTTTGCATAAATAGGTATGATTAGCTAAATTAAATTTTTGCCGAATTGGTGATTTGCTTAAACCTTGTCCTAGCAGGGCTAAGGCTATGTTTAAAAAATTACCAAGTGGATGAAAAGTGGGTTTTTGATGATTATTCATATTTATGCAAAGGTCTCACTATAAAAAATTACTTTTAATTCACTAAAACTTGGGTTGTACTATTGAGACATGTTCTCAATAAAGCGATCAAACAATCCACTAACATCATGAGGACCCGGTGATGCCTCTGGATGCCCTTGGAAACTAAAGGCTGACTTCCCTTTGACTCTAACACCTTGAATGGTTTGATCAAATAGGGAGCGATGCGTGACTTCTAGATGTTCTGGCATATTGTCTTCAGAAACAGCAAAACCGTGATTTTGTGAAGTAATCATCACCTGCTTAGATTCCATATCTTGCACTGGATGATTAGCACCATGATGACCAAATTTCATTTTCTCAGTCTTGGCGCCACTTGCAAGTGACAACAACTGATGACCCAAACAAATACCAAATATTGGTAGCTCTTTATCTAGTAAGGTTTTAATACTCTCAATGGCGTAATCACAAGGCTCTGGATCGCCAGGACCATTCGATAGAAAGACACCATCAGGCTCGATTTTAAGAATATCATCAACGGGTGTTTGAGCGTTAAATACAGTCAGCTCACAGCCACGATCAACCAACATTCGCAGAATGTTTTTCTTCACACCGTAATCATAAACAGCCACTTTGAACTTTGCATTGGTCTTGATAAAATCCGACTTTTCTAAATCATAACTACCTTGATTAAAGGGATATGTTTCAGTCGTTGAAACCACTTTTGCTAAATCCATGTTTTTAAGACCTGCAAAACCTTGTGCTCTTGCAATTGCCGCCTTCTCGTCAATATTTTCACCCGCAACAATGCAGCCTTTGAGTGCACCGTTTATGCGTAAATGACGCGTTAATGCACGGGTATCAATATCTGAAATCGCAACAATATTATTGCTGGATAAATATTCATCCAGGCTCATCTCTGAACGCCAATTACTTAATGCCAGAGGCAAATCCCGAATAATAAGGCCAGCCGCATAAATAGCATCAGACTCTTCATCGGCTTTATTGATGCCAGTATTGCCAATATGAGGATAAGTGAGTGCAACGATTTGCTGCGAATAAGAAGGGTCGGTGAGAATTTCTTGATAACCAGTCATGGCGGTATTGAATACCACCTCTCCAACTGTATCGCCATTAGAACCAATTGACTGACCAAAAAAAAGCTGGCCATCTTCAAGGGCTAATAAGGCGGGTTGAGGCAAAATAAATCTCCTAAAAAAATCACACACAAAACTTCGCAAATTTTACCATGCGATTGTTTTTTATTTAAGATCAATTTTCGATCCACTGCTATAATTGTGACATTAATTACTAAGTAGAATAATTGTGAATTTGCTCGTCAACGGTGAGAACGTAAGCCTGCCTGATAACGCCAATGTTAAGGTCTTAATTGAGCACTTAGGTTGTCAAAACCAAAGAATTGCAATTGAAATCAACGAGACAATCATACCTAAATCTACTCACGAAGAGTTTTTGCTGTCTTCTAGCGATAAGGTCGAAATTATTAAAGCGGTTGGTGGGGGATAACACTACCCTCCACGCCACTTACAAAGAGTTAAATTCAAATAATTTCGAGGCTTGAAGCCTTTTTTCTGACAAGAGTTTAGTTATCCTAAACGACTAAAGAAAAAATGCCAAAACAAAGAAATTAGAAGAATTTGGCTCTTTGAGTTAAACGAACCACTCTTGTGGTATTTCACTCTCAGAGAATGGTGCCACACTAAACAGCTGCTGAACGCCGGATTCCAATCGCACTTCTACATCAACAGATTCTTCACCTCTGCCTTGAGAATAACGCGCCAGAACTCTTGCTGCGGTTTTTAAGTCGGCTTGATTGGGTTTGCCGTCAATGAGCGCCAAAGGGCCATTACAGCTTGTTGGGTAAAGGTTGGAGTATTGGTTACGATAACCTTCCATAAACTTAACCTCTCCTTCTTCTCTGGCAACAATCAACTTGAAGCGCTTATTTGGACGAATGTGTCTGCCAACTTTTAGCATCATTAAATCATCCAGTTGATACTCTCGAGAACCTCTGGCTTCCCACATATCAACCAATTTATCTGAGTATTTTTTGTCGGTAAGGAAACAACAGCCGCCTGCTGGTGTAGCGTAATCATCAAAACCATATTCTTTGGCCAGTGCCATTTGTGGCTTTCTGTTACGACCCGAAAAATCCAACAACTGTTCGCGATCGACCCAGCCCTCAAGCTCAGGTTTTGTCGGCGGTAAATGCTTGGCACACAATGGTCGTAATAGCAAATCATTGGCACCAGACTCTTGCTGTACGATAGGCATGGTTTCTTTGCGCTGTGACATCGGTCTTTGGCCCATTACTTCGCCCGTAATAATGAAATCAAAATCGTTCTCGAGCATCCACTCTTTGGCTTTTTTCACCATAAAACCTTTACAGTCAAGGCACGGGTTCATGTTTTTTCCGTAACCGTGTTTAGGGTTTAAAAGCACGTCGCGATATTCTTCAATCACATCAATAATGTGCAGTTTAATGCCCAACTGTTCAGCAACCCACAGGGCGTTATTGCGTTTCGGTTTGTCTTTTTTCTGCTTACGGATGGCGTGAGTATGCCCCTCAACACAGAAACCAGTAAAAAAGTTAATGCCTTCGACATGAACACCTTGGTCGATCATCAATTTGGTACTCAAAAGAGAGTCCAGTCCACCTGAAATAAGTGATACTGCTTTAATTGGTTTTGTTGTTTCTTTTGTCATAATAGTATTATATTTGCTCTATTTGTTCTTTTTTTTAATGCCAGAGACTCGGCACCATTCGTCTTTTTGCTGCACATCTAGCTGAGTAAAGTGCTTTTTATAAGCCTTTAATATCATTTGCAATTGCTCTTCCAAGATACCAGAAAGCACAATACTGCCATTTTCTTTAACAAGGCTGGCAAAGGTTGATTCCATCTCCACCAAAGGGTTGGCTAGAATATTGGCAATCAATAAATCACATTTGGCGAACGCCATATTATCGTCTGTGTGATGAATGTCAATAATATTTTCACATTGGTTGTTTTCAACATTGCTTTTTGTTGCCAACACTGCTTGAGGGTCATTATCAATAGCAACAACACGGGTTGCACCTAATTTTGCCGCCGCAATCGCTAGAATACCTGTGCCAGAACCGTAGTCAATCACTTTGAGATCTGTTGGTGGATTGTTATCCAAATATTGCAAACATAAATCTGTTGTTTGATGCGTACCAGTGCCAAAAGCCAGGCCAGGATCCATGTCAATCACAACAGCATTTTCAGGCAGTTCGAGTTGCGACTCCCACGATGGGCAAATCCAAATTCTCTTGCCAAACTGCATTGCATGGAAATCTTTCTTGCATTCATCTTCCCACACACGATCTGCCAATACTTCAAAATCCAGCACCTTGGTATCGCATAAATCTAGTAATGTTGCACTGATATGACCTTCGTTAGCATTCATGTCAAACAAGGCTTGAATGGTTAAATTCTCCCACAGGGGTGTTTCGCCAACAGGTGGCTCATAAATAGGTTCGTCATTTGTGTCTAAATACGTGATTGAGACAGAACCAAGACCCATCAATACCTCAGAAACTAAATCTGCGTTCGTTTGATCTGTTTGTAGTGATAACTGCATCCAATCCATAGGCGAAATATTATACCCGTTGATATTATTCAATAAAAAACAAGTAACTTATTCAGCTAAGCAATTGGAATACCTCTGCAGCCACCAATTGCGATGCAATTATTGATCACATCAAGACGTAAGAAGTTCGAAAAAATAGAAGTTTATAATCTATAAATGACTGGTTTGAGAGCGCCGACAACTAAGACATCAACAAAAATCGCACGCAACTATAAAAGATCTTTAACGGAAGCTAACGCGGCCCTTAATCCACTAGGGTCAGTACCGCCGCCCTGTGCCATATCTGGTCGCCCTCCACCTTTTCCACCTAACTGCGTCGCTACATGATTAAGGATTTTTCCTGCTTGATATTTATCCGTTAAGTCTTTGGTTACACCAGCGACTAAAGCAACTTTATCATCGGCAACAACAACCGCTAACACGATCACTGCTGAACCAAGTTTGTCTTTTAATTTATCTGCCAGATCGCGTAAATCTTTAGCGCCAACACCAGTGACTTCAGTTGCAAGCAATTTAATACCGTTAATATCTTTAGCTTGGTCGGTGAGTTCATCGCCTTGGTTGCTGGCCAATTGCTTTTGAAATGTGGCAATTTGTTTTTCCAGGGATTTTTGATTTTTAATCAGTTGGATAACTTTGTCCACGGCTTGAGCGCTGTTAGATTTGGTGAGCTTTGCAATTTGATTAAGGCTGGATTCGATTTTTTTATCCCATTGGTAAGCATCAAAACCTGTCACCGCTTCAATTCTTCGAATACCTGCTGCAATACCACTTTCTGAGAGGATTTTAAAACGACCAATATCACCCAAACGATCGACATGGGTACCACCACAAAGCTCGACTGAGAAATTATCTACTCCCATGGAAAGTACACGAACACTGTCACCGTATTTTTCACCAAACAGCGCCATCGCGCCTTTTTTCTTGGCGGTTTCAATGTTGGTCTCTTCGGTTTCAACGGCCATATTCCCAAGGATTTGTTCGTTAACAATTGCTTCCACTTTATTCAAATCTTGGGCAGTAATAACCTCGTCATGAGAAAAATCAAATCGTAATTTATCACTTTCGACCAATGAGCCTTTTTGTTGAACACCATCACCCAAAACTTGTCTTAATGCCTCGTGCATTAAATGCGTTGCCGAATGGTTATTCATAATTTTCTTACGTCGCTCATAATCTACTTTAGCGTGTACAACGTCACCCACATTGAGAGTACCGCTGGTTAAAATGCCATAATGTTCAAAAGCACTGGAAGCTTGTTTTTGTGTATCAGTCACTCGGAACTCAGTATTTGTAGCGACAAGGGCACCACTATCGCCAACTTGTCCACCGGATTCACCGTAAAAACTACTTTGGTTTAAAATAACAATGGCTTTATCACCTTCAACGATTGAATCAACTTTGGTGTCATCTTTAATAATCGCCGCAATATTTGCACTATTCTCATAAAGACCATAGCCCAAAAAGTCTGTTGCATCTTTAATGACAACCGTTGTAGCCTTGGAACCAAAGTCCCCCGCTTGGCGAGCTCGATTTTTTTGCGCGTCCATCGCCTCATCAAAACCAACCATATCAATGGTTAAGCCACGCTCTCTGGCAACATCCGCGGTTAGATCAACCGGGAAACCGTAAGTATCATAGAGCTTAAAAGCTGTTTCACCATCAATTTCACTGCCTTTAAGTTTACTAATTGCCGATTCTAAAATATCCATACCAAGGTCAAGCGTCTGCATAAAACGCACCTCTTCCTTCTCAAGTACTTTTTCTACAGTTTCAATATTTTCAACCATTTCAGGGCTAGCAACTTTGTATTGTTCAGCCAAAACTGATGTTAACTTATAAAAGAACACATCCGTTATACCTAGCGTATGTCCGTGGCGAATAGCACGGCGAATAATTCTACGAAGAACATAGCCCCGACCTTCATTGGATGGCAGAATGCCATCAACAATCATAAAGGCAGTGGAGCGAATATGATCGGCAATCACCCTCACCGAAGCATTGTCATTAGTGATGTTGCTTTCTTTAGGCGTTAAAGCAACGATCTCGGCTGTAATTTCCTTAAAGCTATCAATATCGTAATTATTATTCTGGTGCTGCAGAACCGCCGCCAAACGCTCCAAGCCCATACCGGTATCAATTCCGGGCGCTTCAAGCGGTACAAGGGTGCCGTCTTGTTGACGGTCAAACTGCATGAATACCAGATTCCAAATTTCAATAAAGCGATCACCGTCTTCTTTGGGTGTGCCCGGAGGGCCGCCTTGGATATGATCACCATGATCGTAGAAAATTTCACTGCAAGGACCGCATGGTCCAGTATCACCCATCTGCCAAAAGTTATCTTTAGCGCCGCAACGAGAAATGCGATCGGCAGGGAAGCCAATTTCATTTACCCAAATATCAACCGCTTCATCGTCATCTTCAAAAACACTCACCCAAAGCTTTTCTTTGGGAAGTTTTAATTCTTCAGTCAGGAACTCCCAAGCAAAACCAATGGCTTCACTCTTAAAATAATCGCCAAAACTGAAGTTGCCCAGCATTTCAAAAAAAGTGTGGTGACGCGCTGTATAGCCGACATTCTCTAAGTCGTTATGCTTGCCGCCCGCTCTGACACATCGTTGGCAAGAAACCGCACGCTTATCGTCTCTTTTGACCGCGCCAATAAAAACATCCTTAAAAGGCACCATACCAGCGTTAACAAAAAGCAGTGTTTTATCGTTATGGGGTACCAAAGAAGCACTAGCCTCAATCGTGTGACCATTGCTTTCAAAATAACTCAGGAATTTTTGTCGAATTTCGGCGGCTTTCATGTTTGTTTTACATTAACGAAAGTCGCTAATTATACGCACGGGCTCGCTACAGCGCAAAGAACTCCTGCAGGCAATCACATAATTTTGGGTGCAGTTCAGATTCCAAGGTACCCAATTTCTTCACAAAGCAAATCTTATCAATGACACGCATTTGATCGAGCATGATGTATCCTTTAGAATTATCAAAATTACATTCAACACGGCTGGGTAGTTTTTCGCATTCGGTTGTCATGGGTGCAACCATTCTATTAGGCAAAGCGCTTAACTCGTCCGGCGAGACAATAGCACAAAGACCAAGATTCTCGACAACGCGACCTTTATCAGGGTTTTTCAACACTAACCACACATCAAAGCGGTTCAAGCCTGCTTCTACCACTTCCATATTGATTTTTCCTCATTAGATACTGGCGAATTCTCCCAAGTTGCTCGCGGCTTTTTTGAAGCAGTGATGAGCAAGCCCTCACCGAGCACAACAAAATCCAGCTCCTTTCCTTCTAAGCTTGCAAGTTCAACAATGGGTTTGGGAATGCGTACACCCTGCGAATTACCAATTTTTATAATTTGTGCCATAATATGTAATTATATTGTAATTACTTGGCTGTAGTAAGGCCTTTTCTAACTGAGCAGTTCAATATTGCCAGCGCCAATTCTAGCCACGACCGCACGTTCTCCAGATAGGTCAATCACCGTTGTTGGCTCGGGTGGGCAATGCCCAGCATCAATAACAATCTCAACCGAATTGCCAATACTGTCCTCAACATCCCAAGCGTTATAAAACTCAGTATCGCCAAGAATCAATGAAACACTCATCAACGGTTCATCGAGTTTATCCAAAATAGCTTGTACCACTTTATGGTGAGAAATTCTAAGACCAATCGTTTTCTTTTTTATGTGCAATAGTCGATTTGGCACGTCTCTTGTGCCTTCCAAAATAAAGGTATAAGCGCCGGGCAATATCTTTTTCATTAGTCGAAATGAAGTATTATCCAACTTTGCGTATTCTCCCACATGGGCCAAATCACGCATCATCAGTGTAAAGTGATGATGCTTATCCAATTTTCTAATGCGCCTTATTTGCTCTAGGCCATTTTTATTTCCAAGTAAGCATCCAAGCGCATAACCAGAGTCTGTTGGATAGGCAATGACACCGCCAGAATGGAGTGCTTTAATGACTTGCTCAACGTATCTATTTTGAGGGTTCTCTGGATGAATGCTGATTAATATTGACATTTGAAGTGCCTCCAAACCTCGTTGCTGGGTTTCGGCAAGTCAGCCAGTTGACCCATTTTTATTCTTTGGTTTGGCCAGCCATGAAAATCAGATCCACAGGACGAAAGCAAATTAAATTCTTTTGCCCATTGTTCACTCCAATGCATCTCATCAGGAGTACTGGTTGCTGTGACCACTTCCATACCATCACCACCTGCTTCTTTAAACTCCAGAAGCATTTTTTTTATTTTGGTGTTTGTCATTCTGTATCGGAAAGGATGCGCCAATACCGCTTTGCCACCTGCACTATGAATCCAGCCAATAACCTCATCGAACTCCTTCCACTGCACTCGAACACCGCCTGGTTTTTTGCCGACAAGAAAACGTCTAAAAACGGTTTTCATATCCTTACAATATCCTTCTTGGATCAGCATCTGGGCAAAATGAGTACGGGTTAACATGGGCGTTTTGCTTAGCGCTTTAGTTTTATCCATAGCATCAGCAATGCCTGCACGCCTCAAACCTAGAGAAATTTTTTCAGCGCGTTCAGCGCGAAGCGCTTGATTGTGTTGTAAACCCGCTTGCAGAAACTGATTGTCCACATCAATATCGAGGCCAACAATATGAATGGTCATATTGCGCCAAAAAGCCGATATTTCCACACCAGTAATCAAATTTAGTGAGAGTTCAGCCGCTGCCTCAATAGCTTCATCCAAGCCATCTGTGGTGTCGTGATCCGTTAAAGAAAACAGATTGCAACCAGACTCATTAGCGAGATTAACCACTTCGCTTGGAGACAACACCCCGTCGGAGTAATAAGAATGGTTGTGGAGATCGGCTTTCATAACATTTAGGATTATAGTCTAAAACCAGCTTGAGACCTTTATCCTAGCGTGTATAAATACGGCTCAACATGGATAATATTACTGTTTATAATAAGCCTGATGAATAACTGGTATTTAATTCAAACGAAACCACAACAAGAGTTAACTGCTGCACAAAATCTTGTTAATCAAGACTACACAGTTTTTCATCCTCAAGCCAAAATTAACAACAAAATTGTTGCGTTATTCCCCCGATACCTCTTCATTCAATTAGATAACCAATCTCAAAATTGGTCGCCAATTCACTCAACTAAAGGTGTTTCAAACTTTGTCAGATTTGGTTTGCAATTTGCCAAAGTTCCCGATGAGGTAATTTGTTGTATTAAAAAGCGTGAAACTAAAACTGCTAACAAATACATTGATCTGGGTCGCTTTAAATCAGGCGACAAAGTTAGAGTAACTGAAGGTACTTTCAAGGGCTGTGAAGCCATTTTTAACAGCTATAATGCTGACGAGCGCTTAATTTTACTCATGAAAATAATTGGGCAAATGCAAAAGGTAGTGTTGCCAAAAAAATCAATCGTTGCTGCTTAGTTACATTTTATCTAAAGTGGTTATATCATTGTTACGAGATTGTTATATAAGACATCAAAACACCAACACCTTGCTTTATAATTTAAAATTAACGTTAATCTTTGGGCATTAATTAACCATGTGCGGAATAGTCGGTGGCGTCACCAATCACAACATCGCCCCCATCTTGCTAGATGGCTTAAAGCGCCTTGAATATCGAGGTTATGACTCATCGGGCATGGTGGTTCTAGCAGACGACCATTCCCTCAACCGCGCTAGAGCCGTGGGTAAAGTCGCCAACCTTGAAGACAAACTCAAAACAAGAAAACATAAAATTAAAGGCACAATTGGCATTGCACATACCCGTTGGGCCACTCACGGAGAGCCTTCCAGTAGAAACGCCCATCCTCATATTTGCAACCATAATGTCAGCGTTGTCCACAATGGCATTATCGAAAATTATCTTGATTTAAAAGAATCACAAAAAACTCAAGGCTACACCTTCACTTCTGACACTGACACAGAAGTCATTGCCCATGCCATTGACTTAGCCATGCAATCCAGCAAAACCCTACTTGAATCCGTTCAGAAAACTCTCAGCTCACTAGATGGTTCTTACGGCCTTGGTGTGGTCTCACCCAAACACCCGAACACATTAATT
>CAWVVS010000037.1:0-9655 GCA_963933655.1 uncultured Candidatus Thioglobus sp.
AACATCATCAACTCAATGTCTTTTGGGTTTCTATTAAGAGTAGTAAAATTCTCAATCAAGTAATCAATTTCAACATCACTAAGTGCCAAGCCCAACTCTGCATTGGCTTTTTCTAATGCCGACTTGCCACCACCTAAAATATCAATGCTAAGGGTGGCTTTGGGTGTCAACTCATCAAAAAGTAGGTGAGCATCCCTTGTGTCTTTTAGGAAGGACTCGGTCATCCTGTCCATAATAATGCTGAGAACTATACTGGTGTCAGCATCATTAAGACCTTTGTCGAAATGATAAGTGATGCCACGCTCTACTCGATTAAGCTCACTCAAACCGCAAAGATGGGCGATATCGCTTGCCTTTGATGACCAGGGGGAAATCGTGCCTTGTCTTGGGGTGATGGTTAGGTGACCATTAGAATTAGAATAGTCAACCAAAGGAGCGTAATTTAGAAGCTTATTGAGTTGTTCGGTGTGTTTGGTGCTAAGTTCGTTTTTTGAGTCGATAAAATGGGTAAATTCTGCGCCGAGAAGTGTTATTTCGGATAATAATTCTGAGAGTTTTTCCTGTAGTGCTTTTACTTTAAACTTGCTTAGCGCTTGAATACCCGAGTGCTGTGAAATCATAGTTGTGCCATTACCTCGTCAGAAATTTCAGCGTTGTGATAGACCTCTTGCGTGTCATCTAAATCTTCCAAGCGATCAATAAGTTTCATGAATTTTTCAGCGTCTTCAAGATTAAGATCAACTCTATTACCTGGCTCCATGGTAATTTGAGAGTGGGCGACTTCTAAACCACTCTCAACCAGTGCATCTTTAATAGTGAAAAAATCCTCAGGAGTGGTGACAACGTCAATCGAACCATCGTCATTAACAATAACGTCTTCTGCGCCTGCGTCGATAGCAATTTCCATAATGTTGTCTTCATCGCCTTCACTAAAACTAATAAAACCCTGTTTGGTAAACATGTAAGCAACCGAACCATCTGTGCCTAAATTACCACCGTGTTTTGAAAATGCATGACGAACATCTGAAACGGTGCGGTTTATATTGTCCGTTAGGCAGTCCACCATAATAGCGGTACCACCAAGACCATAGCCTTCGTATCTTACTTCTTCGAAATTGTCACCATCCAGATCTCCTGAACCACGCTTCACGGCGTTTTCAATGGTATCACGCTTCATATTGGAAGCGAGCGCTTTGTCGATAATGGCACGCAAAGATGGGTTGTTTTCTATAACGCCACCGCCTCTTTTTGCGGCAACGACAATTTCTTTGATTAATTTAGTGAAGATTTTTCCGCGTTTGGCGTCTTGTGCTCCTTTACGGTGCTGAATGTTGTGCCATTTACTGTGTCCTGCCATTGTTTTATTTCTCCGCGTCTTATTCTATTGGGTGAATTCGAGTAGTCGATGAATGGAGGCTTTTGCTTTATCACTAACTTCTTTATCGATGTTGATTTCATTATTACCCGTCTCCAATACCGCCAGGCATTTTTCGAGACTATTCATTGCCATCCAACCACAGTGCCCACAGGATTCACAATCTGCACCTTCGCCCATAGTAGGAGCCTCGATTAATTTTTTATCTGGGGCTGCTTCGCGCATTTTATGGAATATACCATTATCGGTTGCAACGATAAAAGTATCGTTATCCATGGTTACAACGGCGTTAATCAATGCGGTAGTCGAGCCGACGACATCAGCCAGTGCAATCACTTCTTTGGGTGATTCTGGATGAACCAAGACCGCTGCATCGGGTAGTTTTTGCACCAATCTTTCAAGACCTTCAACTTTGAATTCCTCATGGACAACACAAGCGCCGTCCCAAATCAGCATTTCAGCCCCTGTTTGTATTTGAATGTAGTGACCTAAGTGTTTATCTGGTGCCCAAAGAATTTTTTTACCCTCATCATGCAAGTGCTTAACAATTTTAAGTGCACTGCCAGAGGTAACTACCCAGTCTGCACGTGCTTTAACTGCTGCAGATGTGTTGGCATAGACCACAACAATGTGATCAGGGTTAGCGTCACAAAATGCCGAGAATTCATCAATGGGGCAGGAAAGATCGAGCGAACAAGTGGCTGCTTCGTCTAAAACCAATACTCGCTTTTCGGGCGATAGAATTTTAGCCGTCTCTCCCATAAATTTAACACCAGCGACAACAATGGTGTCTGCGTCACAATTTTGTCCAAATCTAGCCATTTCAAGCGAGTCAGAAACAAAGCCACCGGTTTCTTCGGCTAATATTTGTAAATCAGCGCTAACGTAATAGTGCGCTACCAAAAGGGCGTTATTGTCCTTAAGAGCTTTTTTTATGGAGTCCCTGAGTTGCATTTAAGGTTTTTCCGGTAAGCTAACTTTGATGTTTAATTCTCTGAGTTGCTTTCTAGGAACACTGGCTGGTGCGCTGGTCAACAAGCAAGCGGCAGTTTGTGTTTTAGGGAAAGCAATCACTTCTCTGATAGAATCCGCACCCGCGAGAATCATTACCAATCGATCAAGTCCAAAAGCCATGCCACCGTGCGGAGGGCAGCCGTATTCTAAAGCATCGAGCAAGAAGCCAAATTTCTCGCGTGCCTCTTCGTCATCAATACCAAGAAGCGTGAGTACCGTTTTTTGCATGTCGCTTTGGTGAATACGAATGGAGCCACCACCCACTTCAGAGCCGTTGATAACCAAATCGTATGCGCGTGATAATGCCTCACCCGGATTGTCGATAAGCGTTTCGGCATCGACACTTGGTGCTGTGAATGGGTGATGAATAGCATTCAGTGAGCCGTCATCTTCAACATCAAACATTGGAAAATCAAGAACCCAGATAGGTGCCCATTTTTTGTCGTATAAGTTTAAGTCTTTTGCCAGTTTTTCTCTAAGATTGCCTAGAGACTCGTTAACAATTTTGGCTTTGTCGGCGCCAAAGAAAATAATATCACCTGTTTGTGCACCCGTTAGTTCAATTACTTTTTGAGTGACTTCATCACCTAAGAATTTGATAATTGGTGATGCTGGCCCGTCTTCGTTAAGTTTGATGTAAGCAAGACCTTTAGCGCCGTAAATGCTAGCGTATTTTGTGTAGTCGTCGATTTGTTTGCGGCTAATGGTTGCGCCACCAGGCACTCTCATGGCTGCCACTCGACCTTCATCACTGCAAGCAGGACCAGAGAAAACTTTAAACTCAACCGATTGCATTAGCTCGTTTAGATCAACCATTTGCAGCGGAATGCGCATATCTGGGCGATCAACACCATATAGACGCATAGCATCATTGAAAGTAATGGATGGGAATTCGTCAGGCAGACTGACGTTAATTGCTTCCTTAAATAAGCCGCGAACCATTTCTTCCATTAGACCAGTAATTTCATCTTCATTCATAAATGAAGTCTCAACATCTAACTGGGTGAATTCTGGTTGACGATCGGCGCGCAAATCTTCATCTCTAAAGCATTTAACAATTTGGTAGTAACGCTCGAATCCCGACATCATTAGCAACTGCTTAAAAAGTTGTGGCGATTGCGGTAAGGCAAAAAAGCTACCCTCGTGTGTTCTTGAGGGAACTAGGTAATCTCTAGCGCCTTCCGGCGTTGCTTTGGTTAAGAACGGCGTTTCAATATCAAGAAAATCGTTACTGTCCATAAATTCGCGCATGAAATGCGTTACTTTGGATCTAAGCTTTAAGCGCTTTTGCATCTCGTCACGACGCAGATCAAGATAGCGATATTTCAGCCTAACCTCTTCAGAGGTGTCGGTCGCATCCAGTTGAAATGGGATGGGTTTAGAGGCGTTAAGGATTTCAATGTCGCTAGCCACAACTTCGATTTCGCCTGTTGGAATTTTGCTATTAATCATTGCCACGTCTCTGGCAATCACCTTACCTTTGATTTTAAGTACAAATTCGTTGCGAACACTTTCTGCTATAGCAAAAGTATCAGCAGTGTCAGGGTTGATAACTACTTGGGCAATGCCGCGCTTGTCTCGGACGTCAAGAAAGATCACACCGCCATGGTCGCGCCTTCTATTAACCCAGCCACATAGAGTGACTTCTTGATCTAGGGCGTCTTTACTTAATTCGCCACAAAAGTGTGTTCTCATTTTTTTTCCTTAATATCGAATAACTCTGGCGCAACAACGCCGGTAGAAATAACTAATTTGAATGCTTCATCGACACTCATTTCAAGCTCAATGACGTCTTTTTTAGGCATCATAACAAAATATCCACCAGTAGGGTTTGGGGTTGTGGGTACATAGATATTAACAATTTCTTCCCCAATTATTTTTTCTACTTCACCGTGATAAGTGCCTGTTTGAAATGCGATTGTCCACATCCCTTCGCGAGGAAATTGCACTAAAAGAGCTTTACTAAAACTTTCGCCTGAGGAGCTTAATACGGTTGAAGATAGTTTTTTTAGAGCGCTGTATATGCCACGAAAACCTGGAATTTTATTGAGCGCTTTTTCCCATAATTCAACAATTTTTCTACCAACTAAATTGGTAATCAAAACGCCAGTAACTAGAATGATAACTATCACCAATAAAAATCCTGATCCAGGAATATTGGTGTCTAAATTGAACAGGATTTCGGGTAAAAATTGTGGGGGAACAAGGCTATTGACAAGTTCTAAAAAGAATTTGATAACCATGACACTGAGTGCCAGCGGTATCCAAAAAAGTAGACCGGAAATGAAATAATTTCTGAAGCGTTTCACAAGACAAACGGGTGAGATTAAAAAAGTGCTATTTTAGCACAAGGTGGAAGATGAATCACTGGCTCAAACAGGTGTTAAAGGGTAACTCCTTAAATCGATTCTTCCTTTCTAAGGGTTAAGATTTCATGGCCGTTTTCAGTAACTAGAATCGTATGCTCCCACTGAGCTGATAAAGAGCGATCCTTGGTGGTCACTGTCCAGCCATCCAGTCGAGAGGTAACCACTTGATAATCGCCTAGATTGATCATTGGTTCGATAGTAAAAGTCATTCCAGGTTCAAGAATTGGTGAATGCTTCGTTTTGCCATTATCATAATGCAATACTTGGGGTTCTTCGTGAAAACCTCGGCCAATACCATGCCCGCAGTAATCCCTAACAACCGAGCAATTGTGCTCATGAGCATGGGCACCAATCACTTGACCAATTTCTCCTAAACGAGCACCCGGCTTCACTAACTCAATGCCAAGATACATGCATTCTTGGGCAATTTTACAAATTCTTGTTGCCTTGACATTTGGTTTGCCAACGATAAACATTTTTGAAGTATCGCCATGAAAGCCGTCTTTGATAACCGTGATATCGATATTAATGATGTCGCCTTTTTTAAGTTTTTTTTCGCCAGGAATACCGTGACAAACAACATTGTTAATGGAGGTGCAAATCGACTTTGGAAATCCATGATAGTTAAGCGGCGCAGGAATAGCACCCAATTCATCGACGATAAATTTGTGGCAAATTTGGTCTAAGCGCTCTGTTGTAACACCGACAACAACATGAGGTGTAATCATGTCAAGCACGCTCGCAGCAAGGCTGCCAGCAATACGCATTTTGTCAATGTCTGTAGAAGATTTAATTGAGATTGACATTAAAAAACGGGATTAATTAGACAAGCCAGCACGAGACTCTAAAGCTTTAATTCGGTCTTCCAATGGTGGGTGTGATGCCCACAATTTAGACCAGCCAGATTTTGACTTCTCTCCAATGCCAAATGCCGCCAACTGTTCAGGTAGCGCTTCAGGTTCTTTTTGTGCTAAGCGTTTAAGGGCGCCAATCATATTTTGGTGACCCGCTAAATCTGCACCGCCAGTATCAGCAACAAACTCGCGCTTTCTGGAAAAGTACATCACCACAGTGCTGGCAAGAATTGAAAGAACAACTTGAGCAAAAATCACAGTAACAAAGTAACCAATACCATGGCCACGTTGATTTTTAAGGATGACACGGTCAACGATGTGCCCAATGACGCGCGACAAGAAGAAGACAAAAGTATTGACAACACCTTGAATCAACGCCAGTGTTACCATGTCTCCATTCGCTACATGGCTCATTTCGTGGCCAACCACCGCCTCTATTTCGCCTTTGTTCATGTTGTCAAGTAATCCTTGGGAAACTGCAACAAGGGCTTTGTTTTTACTCGCACCCGTTGCAAAGGCATTCATTTGTTCCGTAGGGAAAATAGCCACTTCTGGCATTTTAATTCCAACAATTTGAGCCTGCTTTTCAACTGTGTCAAGCAACCATTTTTCAATATTATTAGCGGGGTTCTCAATGACTTTTGCGCCAGTCATTCTTTTGGCCATCCACTTAGAAATAGCCAATGAAATAAAAGAGCCGCCGAAGCCAAAAACAGCTGAAAAAATAACCAGTGCGTTAATATTTAAATCACTACCATTCTCTGCAAGAAGACTCTCAACGCCTAGAATTCGTAATGTGATGCTTAATACCACCATGATGGCGATATTGGTTAATAAAAAAAGGGCAATTCTTTTCATCTAGTTTGAACCATTAGTAATATAGAAATTTAACTTTGTATTTTATACAAAAGAAAAAAATTGATAATGACAATTTGCAAGCTTATAAAAGAAAATAGGCGCTTTAAAAGGCTTAAATTTTGGGGAATAATGTTGTTTATCTATTTTCCAAGCCACATCATTCGAGATTCTGTCATAGCGCAGGACTGCTCTCCCGTTGAAACCAACACCAACTGATAAGCATTAGATTCTGGGTAGATGTGAGTGTAGACGCCATCAGCATACCTTTCTACTTTTAAAGTTTCATCAGCAACAACACGGGTTTGAGTAACTTCTTCACAGCTTTGGTTGTTGACAAACGTTGATAACACGATAGAAACATCACAGGATTCCAAATTGGGTAAGAGGGTGGCTGAAAAAATCGAAGCACCATTGTTAAAATGTGTTGTTGAGGAATGAAGCGAAGGGTGTGTTGTCGTTTCCTCTGGGTTGGCAAAAGTTAAATTCAGACCACTCAAGCCAAGAGATTTTTCAATGGTGTTTAGATGGGTTATACAATCTGGGTTGATCCCTCTGGATGTGGCCTCGTCTGTTAACGATGCCGCAGATACTGTATTACTTAATATAGTAAAAAAAAGTGAGAAAAATATTGAAACGAAATATTTCATTTTGATACCATAAATGCCTAATTGTCTCGATTATAACCAATAAACTCCAAACTTAGTTGCTCTTGGATTGCTAATTTAGACGTGTAGCAGAAGTAAAATGTTCTATAATTCACCCACTATAACAAGGAGAGAGATAAATGAAACTTAAAATTGCTGCTGTCATTCTTACAGCTTTATTTTTAACTGGTTGTTCAATGGAAAATGTTAAGTCTGGCGTAGCAGCTGTACCAAACGCTATTGGAAGCGCTGTTGGTTCGACTGTTGATTTCGTTACAGGGATTTTTTAAACCCTCGTAAAGCCCTTTAATTTCTTTATAAGATTGCCAGCCTTTTTAGTGAGGTTGTTTTTCTTCGTCTGAAATTCTGAACTGCTATTGATTGACCAAAATATTGAAAATGACGTACAAACCGAGTTAATGATAGAAGTAATTTAATGCAGGATTCAAATAAAATACAGTCCTGGTTTGACAATAAGGAAAAAGAATTTGATTCTTTTCCTGAATGGAAATAGATAAAGTACACCTCACAACCAAAATTTGTTTACTGGTTTTCTGGGCTTTATAGCAAATTATCTTATTGTTATACTAGAATCATAACCTCATTAAAGCCTAGTTAATCGCAATACACGTCCTGTAATTGGAGCCGATATTGTGCGTCGATATGCATGAATAATACTTTCTTTTGAGGTTGGCTCAAATCCATCAAAAAGCATGCCATAGTGATCAACTGAATTCTCAATAATAGATGGTGATACGATGTTAATTCTCAATTTTCCAGCGTATTCTGCTGCCAAAGTTGCAACACACATATTAAGAGCACCATTCGCTGCTGCTGCACAGGAGCCCGCCAAAATTGGCTCATCTCCAATGATGCCACTGGTTAAAGTGATTGACCCGTTTTCACTCAAGAAAGGTATTGCTGATTTTGCCAAATTTAGTTGACTAAAGCATTTAGTTGAAAGGCCTGTTGCAAAATCTTCCATTGAGAGTTCATCAAACGTTTTGAAAGGCGTGCCTCCGATACAAGACACCAATCCGTCAAATGATCCAACAGATGCAAAGACATCACTAACGCTTGCAAAATCAAAAGCATTAATCTTTAGATCTGGTCCAGAGCGACCAGCTCTTATTACTTCGTAATCTTCCTCTAATCCTTTAACAACTTCTCTGCCAAGTTTTCCAGTTGCGCCAACTACTATAATTTTTTTCATAAAATATATTATAAGTCAATTCAAACTAAAATCCAAATTTCGTTTGATGTGTGAGGGAGGGATTATTGCTGGTTAGCCAAAATCAATGAGCCTCTAAGGGGTTATAGTCTGTGTTTATATGCATCGGATGTTGATTATTTGTCTAAACAACACTTGACACTAATATAACAAGTGTTATACTAAACGAAACAATCAATTCATACAAACTTGGAGACAACACTATGAAATCAACTATAACAATTACTATTGACACTGCGGGAGATAAAATTTGGGATGTATTCGCGCACGACTTTGATAACGCCTACAAATGGATGGCGTCAGTTCCAAACTCATTTGGTAAAGACAACGGCAAAAAATACGAAGGCTCCTCCTCTGCTGGTCGAGTATGCGACCTTGACGGCAATCCAAAAGGCATGAAAGCGTCGGAATCATTTCTTGCCTATGATGAAGAGAAAAAAACTTGTACAGTGCTTATAAAATTCCTTAACACGCCATTTGGTTTCCCATTGGTTCAAAATGTAGCGGATTTTTCAATTAGTGAGCAGAGCGAAACTCAGTCGGTTGTAACTTTTTCGGTGACATCAACTTTAAAGCCATTAGCCTTTATCATCTACCCGATCATCAAATTCAGTTTTAAATTCTTCGTGAAGCAAATTGTAGAAGAACTCAAATTCTACGTTGAAAATGGAACGCCCCACCCTAGAAAAGTTAAAGCCCTCAACAAGATGAAACTGGTCACCAGTGAATGAGAGAAATTCCAATTCAACAAAAGAAAGGCTCCTATCTTCAGGAGCTGTTTTAATTTGTGAAAAGGGCTACTCTGGTGTATCGGTAAGGGAAATATGTAAGGATGCTGATACCAGCATGAATATGATTCATCATTATTTTGGCAGCAAAGAAGGATTACTTAATGCAATCATTGAATCCTACGGTGAAAATGTTTTTGTATTGCCGTTAAAACTTTTGGCAAAAGAACCTAAATCTAAAGACGATTTCATTTCAAGAATCGAGCTTGTTTTTGAAACAACTCTTGAAGCTTGTATAGAAAATAGACTCGCCCTTATGATTACCATCAGAGAACAGAATAGTCCACAAGCATTGATTGATTACGTAACTGGGTTCAAAGCATTTATGGATATTAGTATTAAGAAAGGCTTTGCTAGAAAAGAGCTTGATTCAGAAATGATAACCGGTTTCATGCTAGATAGAATCGTGAACCAAGTTCAATATGCACCTTGGGTAAACAATGAATTTGGCATCGACATCTTAAGCGACCCAAGTTATCTAAAGCGATGGTCTCAATCGAACGTCGATGTTTTTATTAATGG
>CAWVVS010000038.1:0-9569 GCA_963933655.1 uncultured Candidatus Thioglobus sp.
ATAGAGGCTCAGATCTACGCTACGATTTAGAGATTGACCTTACTCAAGCCGTCAAAGGTGACACTGTTAAAATTAGAGTAACTAAAAACGACGGCTGTGACACTTGTGATGGTACTGGTGCAAAACCTGGTACTTCCGTTAAAACATGTGGCACTTGCTATGGCTCTGGTCAAGTGCAAATGCAGCAAGGATTTTTTGCTGTACAAAGACCGTGTCATCAATGCAATGGTGCCGGCGAGCAAATTGAATCGCCTTGTGGCACTTGTCGCGGTCAGGGTGTAGTTAAAAAACAAAAAACGCTTTCTGTTAAAATTCCTGCCGGAGTGGATACTGGCAACAGAATTCGTCTTAGCGGTGAAGGCGAGGTTGGAATACGCGGCGGACAAACAGGGGATCTTTACGTGCAAATTCACGTTATAGAGCATGATATCTTTCAGCGCGAAGGTAGTGACTTATATTGCGAAGTGCCCATTGACTTCGCAACGGCGTCACTGGGTGGTTCTATCGAGGTACCTACTCTTGATGGCAAACTCAAAATCAACATCCCTGCTGGCACCCAATCAGCCAAATTATTCCGCCTGAGAGGAAAAGGTGTGCCGGCCATTAGGCATGGAAACACTGGAGACTTACTTTGCCAAGTTAAAATTGAAACTCCAGTCAATCTAACAAGTAAGCAAAAAGAGTTATTAAAGGAGTTTTCAGTTTCATGTGGTGAAAAACAACACCCAGAATCTAACTCCTTCTTTGGTAAAATGAGATCTTTCTTTGAGTAACCCTAAAACACTAAAATGATTATTTCAACTATTAAGGCCCGTGAAATTCTAGATTCTCGTGGCAATCCCACTATTGAAGCCGATGTCATTCTAGACAATGGCGTAATCGGAAGTGCTATGGTGCCTTCCGGAGCCTCAACTGGCCAACGTGAAGCATTAGAGCTAAGAGACGGCGACAAAAGTCGCTACCTAGGAAAAGGTGTATTGAAAGCGGTTGATTTTGTTAATAATGAACTTAACAATGCTCTTGTTGGTATGAGTGTTGGTGATCAAAAAGCGATTGATAACAAAATGATTGAACTAGATGGCACGGACACCAAATCAAACCTTGGTGCAAACTCTATTCTTGCGGTTTCACTTGCCTGTGCACACGCCAAAGCAAATGCTAAAGGTGAATCACTGTTTGCTTCGTTTGATTTTTCTGATCAATACAGACTTCCAGTGCCAATGATGAATATTATCAACGGCGGCGAGCATGCCGATAACAGTGTTGATATTCAAGAGTTTATGATTATCCCTGCTGGTGCGCCAAGCTTTAGAGAAGCGTTGAGATACGGTGCTGAAGTATTTCATCACTTAAAATCTGTGCTCAGCCAAAGAGGCCTTAACACTGCAGTAGGTGACGAGGGTGGTTTTGCGCCTGACCTTGGCTCAAACGAAGAGGCTATTACAGTCATCTTAGAGGCAATTGAAAATGCAGGCTACACTGCCGGAAAAGATATTTTTATCGCTATTGATGCTGCGAGTTCAGAGTTTTACGCTAACGGCACGTACAACCTAACCTCAGAAAATATCTCCTTGAGCAGTGAAGAATTTGTGGATTACCTAGCTGCCTGGGTAGAGAAATACCCGCTTATATCTATCGAAGATGGTATGGATGAAAATGACTGGCATGGTTGGGATTTACTCACACAAAAACTTGCAGATAAAGTACAGTTAGTTGGTGATGACTTGTTCGTAACCAACAGTAAAATTCTAAAAAGAGGTATCGACGAGAATATTGCCAATTCAATTTTGGTTAAAGTGAATCAAATCGGCACACTGACAGAAACATTCGAAGCGATGAGAATGGCTATGGATGCAGGCTACACTTGTGTCATGTCACATAGAAGTGGCGAAACTGAAGATACAACAATTGCTGATTTATCAGTTGCAACCAGCTGTGGTCAGATTAAAACTGGCTCTTTATCGCGCTCCGATAGACTTGCAAAATACAACCGCCTACTAAGGATTGAGGAAGAGCTGGGTGAAAATGCGATTTATCCTGGTCTTGATGCCTTTAAACACTAAAAAAAGCTTGGCAATATTTTATACCCTGAGGTATAAAATATTGCTTATTAAGTCTTTAGGTTAATTGATTGGAATCACTTTCAACATTTTGGCTGAGTGTTTTACTATTTACTTTAATACTCACTTCAGCTTTTTTTTCGAGCACTGAAACAGCAATGATGGCGATTAATCGCTATCGTCTCAAGACACTCAGTGCCAAAAATAATGCTAAGGCAAAAAGAGTCGAAAGGCTTTTAAATGATATAGATCACTTGATAGGAGCTATATTGCTAGGAAATAACTTTGTCAATATTCTAGCAGCTAGTATTACCACCATTCTTGCAATCAAACTTTGGGGTGAGGGCTCGGTTATTTTTGCCTCACTTGCACTAACCCTCATTATTCTCATATTCGCTGAAACAACGCCAAAGACCTTTGCGGCTAAAAATCCTGAAAAAATAGCCTTACCAGCTGCCATTGTTATTGAAATACTGATTAAGATTTTTAATCCAATTATTTGGCTAATATCCAAAACATCTCAATTCATTCTAAAACCTTTTGGATTTCAGCACAGCAATACCGAAAAAATCAGCGCTGAAGAACTGCGAATGGCTGTACTTGACGCCAAACCGATGATTTCTAGTAATTACCAAAAAATGCTACTCAATATTATTGACCTTGAAAAGGTTAAAGTTGAGGATATTATGGTGCCGCATAATGAGTTTGTCAGTGTCGATATTAATAATGAGGATGAGCTTTTTGAGCAATTCAAACGCATTCAGCACACCCGCTTACTTATTTTTGATGGCACCGAAGATAACATTATTGGCGCCATACATATGAGAGATGTGGCCAATCTTTACGCCAAAGAAGAAACCACTATTAACGCCATTAAAGCACTTATTCGTGAACCTTATTTTATTCCGGAAGGAACGCGTTTATCGCTACAATTAGAGCATTTTAAATCCAAGAAAAGGCGTTCTGGCCTTGTGGTGGATGAATATGGAGAGGTCCGAGGGTTGCTTGTACTTGAAGACATTCTAGAAGAGATTGTTGGACAATTTACTTCAAATCAAGGTGAAAGCATTGAAGAAATCAACCCGCAAGAAGGTGGTGGTTACTTGGTAGATCCTCGCATTAGCATTAGAGAGCTTAACACAGCGCTACAAATTGACTTACCATTCGACAGCGCCAAAACCCTCAATGGCTTAATCTTGGAAAACTTGCAAAGTCTTCCCCAATATAATCTTTGCCTTAAAATTGAACCATTAATAATTGAGATATTACAAGTTTCAAAAAAAGGGATTAAACTTGTTAAGATCACTAAATCTTATTAGGTATTATCTTTCTTAATAATTGGAATTAATAACAAGTAAAGGCAATAAATGTTTAAGTTTTTCACAAATAAAAAATGGTTTCTTTGGGCCTATCTTGGTTCATCAGTCATTCTAACTTCATTGTGGTTGTCTGTGCAAATTGACGTAAAGATTAATGAATGGTTTGGTGGCTTCTATGACATGATTCAAAAGTCATTGGGAACACCAAATGCAATAACAATGACTGAATATTTAGATGGCTTATACAGCTTCGGTAAGCTTGCCGCCTTATGGATAGTACTTGGTCTTGCCACCTCTTTTCTTACATCCCACTTTTTATTTAGATGGCGCACATCTATGGTTGAGTTTTATCACAGTGTCTACGATAAAGCACGAACCATTGAGGGCGCATCACAGCGTGTTCAAGAAGATACCATTCGGTTTTCTCGAATAATGGAAGGCTTAGGAACAAGCTTAATTGAATCCGTTATGGTATTAATTGAATACTTCCCGTTATTAATGGGATTATCGGTGGGCATTCCTATCATGTGGTTTGGCGATTGGTCATATGGATTAGTTTCTGGCGCATTAATTTGGGCTGTTGGTGGCACAATATTAATGATTGCACTGGCTTGGTTATTAAAACTCGTGGGCATTGAGTACGATCTACAAAAGAGAGAGGCTGCTTATCGAAAAATACTCGTTATAGCGGAAGATGATGGAAGTATAAGACCAAAATCATTAGAAGAGCTATTTACTGGTGTAAGAACCATTCATTTCAGAAGTTATTTGTATTATTTATATTTTAATATTGGAAGGCTTGCGTATTTACAAGTAAACGTTTTAGTAGGATATATTTTCCTAGCGCCTGCCATTGTTGCTGGGGTAATGACACTGGGTGTTATGCAGCAAATTCTTAGGGCGTTTGGTAGGGTTGAAGGTTCACTGCAATATTTGTTTAAGGCATGGCCAACCATTATAGAATTAGCCAGTGTATACAAACGTCTAAGGGAGTTTGAACGGCAAATTGATTTAATAACTGAATTGGAAGCAGAGAAGTAATTAACTCAAACCATGCCCAAACTTAATGGATTGGCCTGCTTGCAAATTTAACATCGGCACCCCTTCTGGGAGTAGCATGATGACCGTTGATCCCATATTAAATCGCCCCAGTTCATCACCTTTAGATAGTGAAAAGGCTTTATCAGAATAATCATAGAACCTGACTACCTTTGCATAAGGTGGCGTCACCTTACCCTGCCAGACAGTTTCCATCGATCCGACAAAAATAGCGCCAACAAGCACAACAGAAGCTTTGCCAAAAATAGTGTCAAAATTGCACACCAGCCTCTCATTACGAGCAAAGAGTCCATCAACTGCTTCTACTGTTTGCTGATTAACCGAAAATAGATCTCCAGGTATATACTTCATGGATTTGAGCTGCCCATCAAAGGGCATATGAATTCGGTGGTAATCTTTTGGTGAGAGATAAATCGTTGTAAACTGGCCATTCTCAAACTGCGCGGAAGATTCATCAGCTAACAATTGTTGAACTGAAAAATAATGCCCTTTGGCTTGCAGTATTTGTGAAGAATGAATCACGCCCGCGTGAGAAACAATTCCATCAACTGGTGAAACGATATTTGCGTCAGATAATATTCTGGCACTTGACTTTAAGCTACGAGTGAAAAAATCATTGACATGACAATAATCTTCTATGTTATCTCTTTCAGCTTCGGATAAATTAACATCGTACTTTTTCACAAACCATCGCAAAAAAGTATTCTTCAACCAAACAATCTCGAGTCTTGCGAATCGATGCATAAGGTTTGAAAGCAGGTGTTGAGGAATTAAATACTGCAGGAAAACCATCAGGATGCCTTTGTATCAATATGAGTGACTGACAAAGTCAAGGATTTTGCCGTATTCGTGATTATAGACATGGTTGTCCTAACATGGCAATTGCTGATTTGTTGATAATCACCAAGAGGGTGGAAAAAATAGGTTTTGATGAAGATTCATAATAATTCAAAGATCTCAAATAAGTTTTGAGACAATAAAGTCTGCCGCCTCTCTATAAATTACTTCAATCTTCTCAGGGGCATTGCGTGATTTATATTCCACATTACCATTATCGGCATGCGTATCACTAATCACTACCCGATGAGGAATACCTAAAAGCTCAGAGTCTGCAAACATAATGCCCGGTCTTTCTTTTCGATTATCAAGTAAAACTTCAATTCCTTTTTCCAAGCATTGGTGATAAAGATCGTCTGCTAAGGTTTTCACTCGTGAAGATTTATTGTAATTAATCGGAACAATTACTAATTGAAAAGGTGCGATAGCCTCTGGAAATATAATACCCCTATCATCATGATTTTGCTCAATACTCGCCGCAACTACGCGTGTGACACCAATACCGTAACAACCCATATTCATATTAACCGACTTGCCATTTTCACCAACAACATTAGCATTCATTGAGTCTGAATATTTTGTACCCAACTGAAAAATATGACCAACTTCAATACCGCGTTTAATTTCTAACTTACCTTTACCATCAGGAGAAGGATCTCCGGCAACAATATTTCGTAGATCGGCAGCAACAAAGTCAAGCGTATCTCTATACCAATTAACTCCTGTTAAATGCTTATCATCTTCGTTGGCTCCGCAAACAAAATCAGACAAGCAAGCGGCTGCATAATCTACAACAAGTTTAATCGGCGAATGAACCACGCCTATGGACCCAAAAGAGCAGCCTAGTATTTTTTGTACTTTATCTTCATCAGCCATTTCGAGAGGTTGAGCAACACCATCTATTTTGGCCGCCTTGACTTCATTGAGCTCATGATCACCTCTAAGTACAAGTGCCACCAAATCACCATTCTCGCCATTAACTACTAACGTTTTAATTGTTGTAACTGGCTCAATATCAAGCAACTTACAAACATCATCAATTGTTTTTACACCTGGAGTTTTGGCTGTATTTAAATCCTGTGTTGGTGCACTTGGTTCACCTTGTGGCAGTGTTTCGGCCCTCTCAATATTGGCTGCATAATCGGATTCATCCGAGAAGCAAATAGCATCTTCGCCAGAATCCGCCAGAACGTGGAACTCATGTGAACTGTCACCACCAATGGCTCCAGAATCAGCCAGAACTGGGCGATAATCAAGGCCCAATCGATCAAAAATATTACAATAGGTTTGGTGCATTACCTGATAAGTCTCAGCCAATGAAACCTCATCAATATGAAAAGAGTAGGCATCTTTCATAATAAATTCTCGTGAGCGCATAACACCAAAACGAGGACGAATTTCATCTCTAAATTTTGTTTGAATTTGGTAAAAATTTATTGGCAGCTGCTTGTAACTACGGAGATACTGCTTGGCAATATTCGTAATCACTTCTTCATGAGTAGGTCCCATGCAAAAATCCCTGCCGTGCCTATCAGAGAAACGTAATAATTCAGGCCCGTACTCTTCCCATCTACCAGATTCTTGCCATAGCTCTGCCGGCTGTGAAACAGGCATAAGCACTTCTTGAGCGAGTGACTTATTCATCTCTTCACGTACGATTTTCTCAACTTTTTGCACCACCTTCAAGCCCATCGGTAAGTACGAATATAGGCCCGAGGCTAACTTTGAAATCAAGCCAGCACGAATCATCAACTGATGAGAAATAATCTTTGCATCGTTTGGCGCTTCTTTAACGGTAGGGATTAATAAATCACTGCTTTTCATATAAAATGGAGAGAGTCTTGTTACAAAAGCGCTAATTTTACCTTAAGCCTGATTTTATGCCTGATTTTCAAACTTTATTTATTTGGGTTGTGCCCGTACTATTTGCAATCACCTTGCATGAAGCCGCACACGGCTGGGTGGCTAGCCTTTTTGGCGATCACACCGCTAGAATGATGGGGCGAGTAACGCTTAATCCAATCAAACATATTGACCCCATTGGCACTATTTTAGTACCAGCCGTCTTACTACTCATGCCTGGGGGGCTTATTTTTGGTTGGGCAAAGCCCGTGCCAATCAACTTTAATGCTCTTAGATCGCCCAAGAAAGATATGATTTGGGTGGCGCTCGCTGGTCCAGCAGCCAATGTTGTAATGGCTATTGGCTGGCTAATTGCGCTTAATTTTTCAGCTAATATAGGTGTTAACTTATTGCCTCAAATGGCTTTTGCAGGTGTCTTAATAAACTTGTTGCTAGCTGTATTCAATCTATTGCCAATCCCACCACTGGATGGGTCACGTGTTATCAGTGCTTTGTTGCCAAGACCGCTGGCCTATCAATATAATCAATTAGAACCCTACGGTTTATATATTCTACTGGGTTTAATGTTTCTCGGTGGCTTCGAAACTTTAGTTTGGCCGCTGGTTCAATTCTTTGGAAATTGGCTTTTTACACTAGTCGGCTTCGGAGCCCTGTTAAGCTGAAACTATCTCAGGACGAACAGCTGACTGATAAATATTTTGCCCAATCTGGCGCTTCATGGGTGTAAGATTCAAAACCTGGATGTTCATCAAATGGATTTTTCAGCAAACTGAATAGTGTATCAATCTCATCGTATTGGTATAAATCTTCCGCTTTACGAATAGCCACTTCCGCCAGATAACTTCTAAGAACAAACTTAGGGTTAACGCCATTCATCATCAACGCACGCTCATCGGCACTACTTGTCTCGCTCGTCAGTCTTGTGTCATAACGCTCAAACCAAGCATCAAAATCGCTACCCAATTTGTTAACACCCTGTTGCGATAGTGAGCGCATTGAACGAGAGTAATCCTGACCACGACTGTAAAGCAATTGCAAGAAATCATTAATTAAATCACTATCACCCTTGGTTACTTCGGCCAAACCAAATTTTCGGCGCATTAAGCTTGTATATTCTTTTACCAAACACTTTTGGTATTCTTCCAAGGTCTCGGCTAACTTTTCTTTATCAATCAAACTTGTTAGCGCATCGGCTAATCTTTGTAAGTTCCATAATGCAACTGATGGCTGCCTTTCAAACGAATAGCGCGCTTGGTGGTCAGAATGATTACAAACAAAACTCGGGTTGTATTTTTCCATAAAGCCAAACGGTCCGTAGTCAATCGTTAAGCCCAGGATAGACATATTGTCACTATTCATCACTCCGTGTGAAAAGCCTTGCGCTTGCCAGCGCGCAATCATTAACGCAGTTGTGCGAACCACAGTTTTAAATAACGACAAATACGAATCTTCACCCCTTATCTGAGGATAGTAATTATCAATTACAAAATCTGCTAATTTTTTTACTTCAGCATGTTGTGAGCGTGAAGCAAACAATTCAAAATGACCGAAACGAATGTGGCTTTGCGCCACTCGGGTAACAATTGCAGCGCTTTCTACGTGTTCACGTATCACATCAGTATCACTACCAACAATGGCAAGTGCCTCTGTTGTTGGGATATTTAAGCCAACCATCGCAATCGAGCATAAGTATTCACGAATCGATGATCTCAGCACAGCAAGACCATCAGCGCCTCTTGAGTAAGGTGTGGTGCCCGCACCTTTCAACGACAACTCATAGCCATTAGATTCGCCAATAAGGCAGGAACGACCATCACCAAGTTGTGGCACAAAATAGCCAAACTGATGGCCCGCATAAATGGTTGAGAGTGGCCTTGTTGTGCCAATTCTTTTCTCACCTGAGCAAACGCTAAGCAATTCTTCATCGCTCAGGTTTATTTTAAGACTCGCCTTAAGGTCTTTATTAACGTGTACTAGGTGGCTTTTCTCAAGCTTGATAGGTTGAACTACCGAATAAAACTCTTCACCTAGCTCAGAAAATTTAAGAGAGCTTTTCATTGAGTAATTGGTTGACTTGTTTAGGGTTGGCTTTACCTTGAGTTGCTTTCATCACTTGGCCGACAAAAAATCCTAATAACTTGGTATTACCACCCCTGTACTGCTCAACCTGCGGCGCGTTGTTGGCGATAATCTCATCAATAATACCTTCAATTGCACCACTATCGGTCATTTGTTTGAGACCTTTACTATTGATAATATCGTCAGCACTACCCTCGCCTTGGTACATCGACTGAAAGACATCTTTGGCAATTTTTCCAGAGATCGTATTGTCTGCAATACGCATGATAAGCTCAGCAAATTCCTGGGCAGAAACCGGACAGCTCTCTATGTCTATTTGATTTTTATTTAATACAGCTAAAAGCTCTCCCAT
>CAWVVS010000039.1:0-9222 GCA_963933655.1 uncultured Candidatus Thioglobus sp.
TGCCATTGCGATTGATCTACCCAATATTGGACTAAAGTAACTTGAGGTTACATAACCAATGGATTGACCAGCCCTGTCTACAATGTGTGCACCTTCTGGTAGAACCATCGCAGCATTTTTTGTCAAAAGCCCAACTAACTGAAGGCGATTCTCAGCACTGAGCGCAGCAATAGAGAACGAACGCTGACCAATAAAAGAAAACGGCTTATTTTTTGCTACGATCCAATTCATATTAACATCAGCTGGCGTCATCGAGCCATCGGTGTCTTGGCCAACAATAATATAGCCTTTTTCCGCACGAAGTACGTGCATTGACTCGGTGCCGTACGGGGTAATATTGTATTTTTCACCAACGCTTGCCACTTGCTCCCAGATGTAACGACCGTAATTAGCCTCCACATTGATTTCATAAGCAAGCTCACCAGAGAAACTGATGCGCATGATACGTGCTTTCACGCCGCAAACTTTGCCCTCACGCCATTGCATAAATTTGAAATTTTCACGATCAAAGTCAACATCTTGGCAGAGTAATTTCATCAAGTTACGTGCATTTGGTCCTACAACAGCAACAGTAGAGTAGTGATCGGTCACACTATTAAGATGAACGTTTAAATGACCCCACTCTGTTTGTAACCACATCTCCAGTGTTGAGTAAACGCTAGCAGCGCCACCTGTTGTGGTAGTCATAATAAAGTGATTTTCACTAATACATGTTGACACACCATCATCGATAATCATGCCTTTCTCATTACACATTAGACCGTAACGACAACTGCCCGGCGCTAGCTTCATCCAAGCGTTGGTGTACACTCTAGATAAAAACTCTCTCGCGTCAGGTCCCTGAACATCGATTTTTCCTAAGGTTGAGGCATCCATCATACCTAATGAAGTTCTTGCGGCTAAACACTCCCTGTGGACAGCTTGATGCATATCTTCGCCAGCTTTTGGATAATACCAAGGACGGTACCATTGTCCAACAATTTCAAACTCTGCGCCTCGGGCGACATGAGAATCGTGAATCGTAGTATAGCGCTGTGGATCAAATGATCCGCCATTTTCTCGGCCCGCTAGTGCGCCGAAATCAACACCTGTATAGGCTGGTCGGAAAGTAGTTGTGCCAACTTCAGCCATTGTTTTACCAAGAATGGTTGCCGCAACAGCAATGCCGTTAATATTGCCCGTTTTGCCCTGATCTGTACCAAAACCCATGGCTGTATAGCGTTTGATGTGCTCAATTGAGCGATAACCCTCTCTAATTGAAAGTGCCACGTCTAATGTGGTAACGTCATTTTGTAAATCAAGAAAAACTTTTGGCCTATCAATAATGGTTTTAGGTGTAAAAAACTCACTAACATTGAAATAGTTTATGTGATTTTCACTCAAGTTATCGCCATTCTCTGTAGTCGTAATACCCAAAGCTTGTAATGTAAGTTTGGCTTTGTTTTTACCATCAATAGTGGCGTCGTGCCAAGCACCTATGCCACTCACAGCGCCACAAGTTTGGCGATTTGCACGTTCTTTTTGCGGCAAAAATGCCTGAGAATTCTCATTAAAAGTAGCCTTTGCACCTGTGTGACAATCCAAGTGAACAACCGGATTAAAACCAGCAGATGTCGCAAGCAAGTCGCAACTTAATGATTCACTCTTGCCAATCACTTCCCAACTGGTGCCTTGATGTGTTGCCAAAGCAATATCAATACCCTCAACCTTGCTAGAACCGTGCGCTTTAACAACTGCATAACCTTGTAATACTTTAACGCCGCTTTGCTTTAACTCTTTTGCATACGCATTCGATGATTCGATTGGCCTGACGTCAACCACTGTGCAAGCAATATGACTGTTGTGCAAATCTTTAGCTGTTTGATAAATAGTATCATTGTTGCCATACACAACAACTTTTTTGCCTGAAACTACCCCAAACTCGTTCAAATACCTTCTAACCGATTGGCTGAGCATAATATTGGTCAAATCATTTGCTTCGAATAGCATTGGGCGCTCGTGGGCACCTGTGGCTAGAATCACCTGTTTGGCACGAATCTTATGCAACGTCTTTCTGACTTGACAACCATCAGTTAATGATAAGTTTTCGCCCGTCGCATGCGTTTCTAAAACTTCGACATAGTTTTGATCGTGCCAGGCGTAAGCAGTAGCACGAGTTAGCATCGTAAAACGATCGCTTTGCTCTTTAGCAAAACCACACAAATCAGCAATACTTTCTTCATGCCAAAGAGCAGCAGCTTCATCCGAAGTGAATTCATTGAACAGCTCGCCGCCCAGACGCGCACGCTCATCAACCAAGATGACACGCTCGTTGTCTGAATTTTTTAGCACTTCTAAAGCTGCTGACATGCCGGCCGAACCCCCACCAATAATCAAAATTTCAGCGTGATGATGGATATGGTCATAAACATCAACATCCTCTTCAGTAGGGGCTTCAGAGAAGCCAGAGAGGGCTCGCAAACTGTCTTCTACTTTTGCCCAAACCGCCTGTTTGATAAATGTTTTATAGTAAAAGCCAGCCGGCATAAAGCGGTGCAGCGGTTTGATAAAGGCGCGTAAATCGAAGCTGTACGGATTGGTTGCACTTTTAGCGCTAAGACCATCATAAAGAGGGATTTCTGTTGCTTTCAGATTAGGCGTATAACGACCACCCATTTCCAAAGACACCAATGCATTAGGCTCTTCAACACCAGCTGCCATCAAACCACGCTTGCGGCCATATTTAAAGCTTCTGGCAAACAACAGTGTATCATTTGCAATTAAAGCTGAAGCCAAAGTATCACCTTCAAAACCTTTGTACTTTTTATTATTAAAAATAAAAGTAAGTGGCTTTGAACGATCGATTTGGTTGCTTGTTAGTTGTTCGACTCTCATAATACTTACTCGCTAATATCTGCGCCAAAAGCAGCGACTTTTAAAATTTCGTGGGTTATGGTTGAACGTTCAACCATAAAGTACTTGCGACAACCGTTGCTATGCACCCACTGTTCCCAGTGATTGCCTTTGTGGTTCGTGCGATAAAAAACGTAATCCGCCCAAGCCTCATCACTGATGTCTTCAGGTGCTTCAGGTCGAGCGATAAAAGCCTCACCAGCAGGGGAGAATTCTTCTTGCTCTCTTTCTTCGTTGCAATATGGACAATGAATCAAAAACATAATTATCTTTCCTTCTTAATGTGCCACACCAGCAGCGCCGTGCTCATCAATGAGTGCGCCTGTGGTGAAACGATCTAAATGGAATGGTGCTGCTAATGGGTGCTGCTTGTCTTGTGCAATCGTATGTGCAAATACGTGACCCGATCCAGGTGTTGCCTTAAAGCCGCCAGTTCCCCAACCACAATTAAAGTACAAACCCTGAACTTTAGTTGGGCTGATAATTGGGCAAGCATCAGGGCAAACATCAACAATACCACCCCATTGCCGATTCATACGAACGCGTGAAAATATCGGAAACATTTCTAATATAGCAGCCGCTGAATGTTCAATAATTCGTGAAGCGCCGCGCTGTGCATAAGAACTATATCCATCGATGCCTGCGCCGATAACTAAATCACCCTTATCACTTTGGGAGACATAACCATGCACTGCATTTGACATCACAACTGTGTGTAAAACTGGCTTCATTGCCTCCGAAACAAAGGCTTGTAAAGGGTGACTTTCAACAGGTAATCTTAGACCTGCCATTTTTGCTATTACTGAAGAGTGACCCGCACTAACGCAACCGATACGGTCTGCCATAATATCACCGCGCGTTGTGTTAACGCCTTTAACACGACCCTCTTCAACTTCAATACCCGTCACTTCACAATCTTGAATAATATCCACTCCAAGCATCGCAGCTGCTCTGGCAAAACCCCAGGCAACGCCATCGTGTCTTGCAACACCTGCGCGAGGTTGAAAAGAAGAGCCCATAATAGGGTAACGAGCATTTTGAGAGGTGTTAATAATTGGAATTTGCTCTTTAATTTCTTTTGCGGTTACCACTTGAGCATCAACACCATTTAGTACATTGGCGTTCACTCGGCGCTCGATATCTCTCATATCTTGCAATGTATGACCAAGATTGTAAACACCCCGCTGAGAAAACATCACGTTAAAGTTTAGATCTTCACTAATGCCTTCCCATAATTGCATCGAATGCTCATAAAGACTTGAGGCTTCATTTCTCAAATAGTTAGAGCGGATGATGGTGGTGTTTCTGGCAGTATTACCACCGCCAATATAACCTTTTTCAACAACTGCGATATTTGTAATGCCACACTCTTTTGCTAAATAATAAGCCGTCGCTAGACCATGGCCGCCGCCGCCAATGATAATGACGTCGTATTTCGACTTCGGCTCCACCAAGGGGATTGCTTGAGCCCAATCTTGACCACTTAAACCAGCTTTTAATAACGAATACCAAGAATATTTTTTTTGCATAATATTATTTTTTCAATAAACCTATAAAATCTACAAGTCAAGCACTACATCGCTTGTAGGGTGCGAACAACAGGTGAGAATGTAACCCTCTTCCTCATGGGATTTCAATAGCCCTCCCTGGGCATCCATATCAACCGTACCCGCGGTCATTTTGGCTCTGCAAGTGCCACACATACCCATTGAGCAGGCAAACGGCACTCCAATGCCATGCTTTTGAACCGCTGCCAAAATACTGCTATTACTAGGGCAAGGAATTGTTTCACCAGTCTCGCTCAGTGTCACGTTATATTCAACAACTTGTACATCAGAATCAGGCACATATGCCAATTCTACATTGGGTTCTGCCATGTTTTGCTGGGCTGTTGAGCTTTCAATATCAAAACTCTCTTGATGATAACAATCCATATCAAAACCACCATTTTGCAATAGTGCTTTCGCATTCACCATATAAACCTCAGGACCGCAACAATAAACCTCTCTGTCAAGGTAATCTGGCACCATGCGAGCCAACATTTCATCGTTCAAATAGCCGCTTTCACCCTGCCAAGTTGCATCTGCCTTATCACAGACATAATGCAGTTCAAAATTTGACTGGTGATGCGCATAATAATCCAACTCATACTTGCCAATTAAATCTTCTGGTGTTTGCGCATTGTGAACAAAAACAATGTCTACATCAATTGCTAAATCCACAAAGTATCGCGTCATCGACAGCATTGGAGTAATACCACTGCCGCCCGACACTAACAACACCTTCTGCTTAGGCTTATCAAGCGCCACACTAAATGATCCACCAATATTCAATGCATCAATGACATCACCCGCTTTAAGATTGTCATGCATCCAATTGGTCACAACACCATCTGCCATACGCTTTGAAGTGATGGTGATGGTATGTGGCCTAGTTGGGCTTGAGGCAATGGTGTAGGTTCGCATTACATCCGCACCATCAATACTCAAAAAAAGGGTGGTGTGCTGACCCGGCAAAAACTGAAACCAAGCATCTTTTTTGGATTTAAACCTAAAGCTCTTGACGTTATGCGTCTCCTCTATGACTTCTATACACTCGAGGGGCGACAAATCGCCTTCCCACTTTGGCAAAATTTCATGATCAATATTTGGAAAAATTATTGAACTCATATTCACTCGACAGGACAACAAAAACAAAACATCATTGTAGCACCTTAGCGGCATCTCTTTTGAGGCGCCTTTAAACAGTGTTACAAAACAACTCTTAGACAGCAACTCATATTATTAGAGCCAAGCAGCTGTAAAAATTGCAAATTTTATCAGTGAAGCTTTAGCGGTACGACGACATTATTCAATCGATAAAATCGAAATAAACCATCAACTTAGCCAGTAATGATATTGTGCTCGGGCCCATACGGGAACTCAGTGATATCATAGGCACTATCTTCAGTGATTACCATCACGTCATGCTCACGATATCCACCTGCACCAGGTTGACCTTCAGGGATCATAATCATTGGCTCCATAGAAACCACCATGTTCTTTTGCAAAACGGTGTCAATGTCCTCGCGTAACTCTACGCCAGCTTCACGGCCGTAGTAGTGTGAAAGAACACCAAATGAGTGACCATATCCAAAAGTACGAGACTCAAGCAAACCATACTCTTCAAATATCTTGTTCAGCTCAAGAGCAATGTCTTTACAAGCTACGCCAGGCTTTATGAGTTTCATGCCTTCTTCGTGCACTTTTACATTGACTTCCCACAGTTTTAACGATGCATCGTCAACATGATCGAAGAATAATGTGCGCTCAAGGGCGACGTAATAACCAGAATTCATTGAAAAACAGTTTAGGCTTAGAATATCACCTTTTTGAACTTGTCGTGTGGTGACTGGATTATGAGCGCCATCCGTATTGATACCTGATTGGAACCAAGTCCAGGTATCCATTAATTCGGAATTTGGAAACCTTTTAGCTGTTTCTCTGATCATCGCCTGTGTTGAGTGGAGTGCAACTTCATGCTCCGGAGCACCATCTTTAACGGCTTCGACCAAAGCAGCGCCACCAATATCACAAATATTAGCGCCATGAATAATATGAGCAATTTCTTCGTCAGACTTAATGGATCTCAAATTCATACAATCAACCGAAACATCGACAAGCTGTGCCTTATCAAAGGCAACTTGCAATTTGTTTAGTCGTTCCATGGTAATGTGATCATACTCGATACCAATTTTTCCCTTGTTTGCAGCCAGTGTTTGTAGGGCATAGAAAAAGCTATCTTTTTGCCAATCAGTGTAAACCAGATTTTCACCAAAAGTACGGCGATATGGCTGTCCACCATCAATATTTGCTGTGACAGTCGTAGCCCTATCTTGAGTAACAACCAATGCATAAGGGCGACCGAATGAGCAGTAAAGAAAGTCACTGTAATAGTTAATACCATGAATAGAGGTAAAAATGACTGCTGCAATATTATTTGCAGCCATGTACTGTCTTAAGCTCGCTTGTCTATTTTTATACTCAGCATCACTAAACGTGTGAACAATATTGTCACCGTTTGGAATGAGTTTTGTTCTTGGCATGTTCATAACTTTCTCCAGTTGGTTAAAAAATGCGGATAATAATCATGTTTTGCGTAGATAGCAAGTTTTTTCTTTAACAAAATAAAAAAAAGATTTAATTATCTTTAATTCAAATTATTTCATTAAGTTTCTTCTTGTTTAGACTGCTGATTAGCCAAAATCATCCGCGCGCCTTTTTCACCAATCATCATCGTCGCGGAGGCAGTATTACCTCTAATAATGCTCGGCATAATTGAGGCGTCAATAACCCGTAAATTACTCATACCTCTGACTTTTAAATCTTTGGGCGATACAACTGCTAAATCATCGATACCCATCTTACAGGTTCCTACAGGGTGATAAACAGTCGTAGTCGTGGCGCGCAAGTATTTCAAGATTTGCTCATCGTTTTGCACACTATCCCCTGGCGCCATCTCATTACCGCGAACAGGATCAAACTCGGTTGAGGCCAAAATCTCTCTGGCTTTTTTTATGGCTTCAATCATAACCAACTCATCTCTGGAATCAGAAAGGAAATTATGATCGATTAAAAGTTTGAAGCCTGTGTTGCCCTTTGCCAATTTGACAGTTCCAACACTAAAAGGCTTCAACAGACAAGTAAACACCGAGTAGCCGTGGCCAAACTCAAATTTCTTGCCTCGATGGCTTCTATAGACAGGAGTGAAGTGAAACTGAATGTCGGCTGTTTTGCCGCTTGCATGTTTGGTTTTTGCAAAACCACCGGCTTCAACATAATTGGTTGTCCACCAACCCATTCTGCGAAAATAGTAACTAAAAGGCGCAGGAACAACATTACGTAAAAGACTTCGCCAAGATAGGCCAATCGATTCTGCTATAGGAGAGCGTACAGTTACCATTGAGTCTAAGTGGTCTTGCAAGTTCTCACCAACACCGATAAGGTTTTGCTTACACTCTATTCCTAATTCATCAAGCTCTTGTTTATTACCAATACCTGAACTTAACAATAATCTGGGAGAATCAATAGCGCCCGCACAAAGTATAACTTCCTCACGACAAGTTATTTTGTAATCAAAAGTATCAATTTTAATGTTTACGGCTTTAGCGACATGCTCATCGATATCAATGGATAGCACTTTTGTATTGCTAAGAATTCTAAGGTTTTGCCTGTTTTTAATGGGCTTTATAAAGGCCGAATAAGCACTGACTCGTTTACCGTTATCTTGTTTGACTCTGTAAATACCCAAACCCAGTTGAGAGTCGGCATTAAAGTCAGGATTTTCTGATAAACATGCCTCAGTACCGGCACGTACAAATCGTTTTGCTGCTGGATTTACGTCTTGAGGATTGACAACTGACAACTCGCCCTCAACGCCGTGAAATTTGGTTTTGCCGCCGGTTCGGTCGTTTTCCAAATCTTTGAATATAGGCAAAACATCCTCATAAGACCAACCTTTACAGCCAAGATCAAACCATTGGTCATAGTCTTCTTTACTGCCTCTTATGTAAACCATGGAATTAATGGCGGTGGAGCCGCCCAAACATTTACCACGATTAACCGCCATTTTGCGGCCGTTCAAATGCTTCTGCGGCACGCCTTTATAAACATAATCGTATTTTTTATTTCCATAAAGTCCAAAAATACCAGCAGGTATTTGAATCCAAGGACTCTTGTCACTACCGCCCGCTTCGATTAAGCAGACACTATTTTCTGGGTTTTCACTTAAGCGGTTGGCTACTACGCAACCCGCTGCGCCAGCGCCAACAATAATATAATCATAATGGCTGATTTTTGGGGTATTGGCTTTCACTTGTATTGCGCCTTCTTCTTTGGAATGACTCATTTGATACCGTGCTCACCTGAATAGCTATTGACTTCTGGCGCTGACCAGTCGATTAGAGCCTCTTGTTGGGGTTTGTAAATTTCAACCTTCAGAGGATAACATACAGCAGCATCGCTCGAATGGCTATTACTGCAATCACCGCCAGGACAAGCCGACAAGGCGCCTAATAAGTCAATCTCGGCAAAGAACTCGATAAAGTCGCCTGGGCGAACAGGGCTTGCTTTCATAAAATATTGGTGGGTTTCCTTGGTAAAGCCAGTGCACATAAATACATTCAAGACATCATGGACTAAATGTTCAATCTTATCAATAGGTTTTTTTTCATAAGAAGCAAGTGCTCTACATAAATTTGAATGACAGCAAGAATGATAATTATAATTGTTTAGAGTTTTATGAGTATATGGATCGCAGCGTGTGCCAATAACATCATGAACACTACCACCA
>CAWVVS010000040.1:0-9123 GCA_963933655.1 uncultured Candidatus Thioglobus sp.
AATAGCAATCATTAGACCTTTGATGCGAATCTCTTTAACTGCAGAATTCCCCTTCAGGGACAGACTGAATTGTGACTTGATATAGGCGCTTTGGTTGATTACATTTTCAAGAATGTTGTCATTTTCAATAACATCAAGAACACTGAGAGCGACTTTTGTCACCAGTGGATTGCCACCAAATGTTGAGCCATGAGTGCCAGGTACCAACAGTTTACTTGCCACACCTTTTGTCAAACACGCTCCAATCGGCACACCATTTCCCAAACCTTTTGCCAAAGTCATTACATCGGGAGTGATGTTATTGTACTGATGAGCAAAAAGCTTTCCAGTGCGTCCAATACCGGTTTGGACTTCGTCAAGGATTAAAAGCCAGTCATTACTATTGCAAATTGACTGAACGTTGTTAAGGTAATCATCAGCTGGAATGATAACGCCACTCTCACCCTGAATAGGCTCCAGCATAACAGCCACAACACTAGTATTGCCATCAAATGCTTTAATTGCATTTATATCGTTAAAGTCAACATGGATAAATTCACTAACCAATGGTGCAAAACCCATCTGTACTTTGCTGTTACCAGTTGCTGATAATGTAGCCATAGTGCGACCGTGAAAGCTTTGGTTGGCGGTCAAAATAATAGGATTTTCAATGCCCTTGCTCTTACCATGAAGACGAGCAATTTTAATTGCCGCCTCGTTGGCTTCAGCCCCAGAATTGCTGAAAAATACTTTTTCCATATTAGCAACGTCACACAAGCGCTCAGCAAGTATTTCTTGGTTTTCGATGTGATACCAGTTTGAAGTATGGAGGAGTGTGCTGGACTGCTCCGCAATTGCCTTTGTAACTTCGGGATGGCAATGGCCCAAATTAACAACACCAACCCCTGAAAGGCAATCCAAGTACTGTTGGTTTTTATTATCCGTTAACCAGCAACCTTTACCTGAAGTAAAAACCACGTCGAGTGGAAGGTAGTTAGACATTAAATGTGACATAAGTATTTCCTGTTATAAATGTTTTAAAAGTAAAAAAGCCCCAAATGGGGCTTTTGAAATTTAAATATTGTTTAAATTAATGCAAAATAGCCGCCATTGATAAATCTCTTTGAGATCTATGTCTTCGTATGGAGTCTCTATTGGATATTGGCATTACTAAATTCACGAATGAGTTTTGGTTAATTTAAAAAATAAATTATATCCTAATTCCGTTTAATTCTAATTCTGTAATTTCGATAAAAAAAAGATAAATTACTTGGCATTTGTCAATGATTTATGACACAATATAAGTGACTTAAATTTAATCAAATAACTCAAGGAGAACCTATGCAATTAAACATATCAGGCCATCATCTCGACATCACACCAGCCCTTAGAGAACACTCAACCGAAAAACTTTCCAAAATTAAACACCATTTTGATCACGTTATTAACATCAATATGATTTTGGAAGTGCAAAAGGATGTGCAAAAAGCCGAGGCAACAATTCATGTGAGTGGCGCTGATTTATTTGCAAAGGCCCAAAGTAATGATATGTATGCCTCCATTGATCAAATGGTTAACAAGCTCGATTCTCAAATCATCAAGCATAAAGAAAAACTACATAGCCACAGGGGCTAGTTCATATAAATTATAATAAGTTCTTTTTGACTGTAACGGTCTGACCGTTACACTCGATTTTAGCGGATTGTAACTATGGCAGAGGCTGAACGCGCTTCTTTTGAGGAGCTCTTACAACACTTAATGAATGCACTTGAAGCTTCTCTCATTGAAGAGGCGGGTGCTCAGTTTGCTGAACTACATCCCAGCGAAGTCGCTCAATTACTTGAAGCCTTGCCGCCCAAAGATCGTTCATTGGTTTGGCCTCGAATTGAGCCCAGCGTTCAAGGCGAAGCTCTTAAAGAAGTTAATGAGGATGTACAAACTCAGTTGATTGGCGAAATGTCGGTTGATGACTTGGTTAAGGCAACAGAAGGCTTGGATACGGATGATTTAGCGGACATTGTACCCAACTTGCCAGAAACAGCTGTACACAGTTTGTTTTTAACGCTCGATTATAAACACCGAGAATACCTTAAGAAAGCCCTAACTTACCCTGAAGATTCAGCCGGTGGTCTAATGAATACCGACTTTATAACTGTTCGTTCCGACGTTACAGTGCGAACTGTTATTCGTTATTTGCGCTTATTAAAAGAGATGCCCGTTGATACCGACAAGGTTTTTGTTGTCGATCGAAACTTTAACTATCTTGGCTCTTTGCACGTCTCAACGCTCTTAACAGAAGAAGATGATCAGCCAATTATGCCGTTGATTAAAACCAATGAATCGAAGCCGATTTTAGCTGACACTGACGAAGCTCTGGTTGCTACTCTTTTTGAGCAAAGAAACTTAATTTCAGCGCCTGTTGTTGACGAGAATAATCAGCTTGTTGGGCGAATCACCATTGATGATGTGGTTGACGTTATTCGTGATCAAGCCGAACACTCGGTAATGTCAATGGCTGGTTTGGATGAGGAAGAAGACGTTTTCGCACCCATCGTCCAAAGTACAAAACGACGCAGTATTTGGCTTGGTGTAAATTTAGTTACTGCCTTTATTGCCGTTTCTTTTATTGCTCTGTTTGAAGCTACTTTAGAACAAAAAATTGCGCTGGCCATTCTCATGCCAGTGGTTGCCAGTATGGGCGGCATTGCAGGAACACAAACACTGATTTTAGTAACTCGAGGCATAGCCACGGGTAGGGTGACAACGGCTAACATTAAATCTTTAATTAATAAAGAAGTGTCTGTTGGTGTGCTTAATGGCATCTTTTGGTCTGTTGTGATTGCATTAGCAACGCTATATTGGTTTAATGATGTCGGCTTAAGCATTGTTATTGGTATAGCCATTATTGTTAATTTGATCGTTGCAGCGTTCGCCGGTGCTTTTTTACCCATGCTACTCACCAAGTTTAAGATTGACCCAGCGCTTGCTGGTGGTGTAATCTTAACGACAATTACCGATGTTATTGGCTTTGTTGCCTTTTTGGGATTGGCGGCGTTGGCTCTAGACTAATTCATTTTCGAATCTCTTTGCCATTCAAATGAAACTGGTTTATACCCACGAAAATCTTACTTTAGTAGCGACCGTTGCCAACCATCTCCAGCAAAATGCTATTGAGGTCATTACGAAGAATCAATACGCTGCAGGCGGCGCCGGTCTGCTTGCACCAATAGAGACTTGGCCAGAAATTTGGATTGTTGATGATAGAGATGACTTGCGAGCGAACCAACTGGTTGAAGAGTTGAACAAAGATTTGAGCAAACCCCAATGGCAGTGCCAAAAATGTCGTGAGATGAACGACGCAACTTTTGATTATTGTTGGTGTTGTCAGCACGATCCCCAGCAACTAAATTAAGATTATTTAATGGAACTTTCAACTTGGCTTGGTCTGGTTTCTGCAGGGTTTTTGATTAGCCTTTCGCCTGGACCTAGCGCGTTGTTTACTATGAGTCAGAGCACTCAATTTGGTTTTAAATCGACTTTAATCTCCATAGCCGGTTTGCAATTAGGGCTTGCTTGCGGAGTTATGCTAGTGCTTAGTGGTTTGGGCGTATTGATTGTTAATTTTCCCAGCGCCTTTGGGGTGATAAAAATCATAGGCATGTTATATCTTATAACACTTGGGATTATTCAGTGGCGACAAAAAGTTGAGCACCTTGCTTTATCTGGCACTAACACTAAAAACACTTTTAAAGCAAAAATATCTTTTGTTCAGGGCTTTTTTGTTAATTTTACGAATATTAAAGGTTTTGTTTTTTTGGTGGCATTTCTTCCTCTTTTTATCGACTTGAGGGTTTTTAGTATGTTGGAGAGTGGTATTGTTGTGGTGACTTTGGTCGCAATTGAGAACATCGTTATGACAGCTTATGCCTTGATGGCGCACTTGTTAAAATCGTGGCTACGCGATCCAAAGAAAATTTTATGGCAAAACAGAATAACGGGCCTAGCTCTAATCCTTATTGGCGTAATAATGGGGCTTTCAAACTAGATTTATCATTTTTTTCTTCTTTTTGAAAGTAGACTGGATTACAACGTTTCTAGCTATAATCAACCATTATTTAACTTGATGCGATGTTATGAGTGTTTTTCATTTGGCATACACCGTCACTGACCTTGATTTAGCTCGATCATTTTATGGCGATCTTCTAGGTTGCGAAGAAGGCCGTAGCACGGATACTTGGGTTGACTTTAATTTCTTTGGTAATCAATTATCACTTCATCTAGGAGAGATGGTTTCCCCTTGTAAAACACAATCTAGTGTTGAGGGCATAGTAGTGCCAATGCCACATTTTGGCTGCGTACTTGAATGGAACGAGTTTCAAAAATTGTCTGAAAGGCTAAAAGCATCGGGCGTAATTTTTGTCATTGAGCCGCATATTCGTTATGCTCGCCTACAGGGTGAACAGGCAACGATGTTTATCAAAGATCCTTCTGATAACGCTCTTGAGTTTAAAGCTTACAAAAACGCCAATGAGATCTTTTCAAGAGATCCAGTTGAAGTTTAGGAGATTTGGGTTTGTTTAGTATTGAAGCCATGATGGCTTTTATTGGTGCTTCCGTTGTTTTGTGCCTTGTCCCTGGGCCGGATAATATTTTTGTATTGACTCAATCTGCAATCAGAGGTTGGAAGGTTGGTGTTCTGACAACTTTGGGCCTATGCAGTGGTTTAATTGTGCACACATCACTCGTGGCGCTTGGTGTGTCGGTTATATTTCAAACCAGCGAGTTGGCATTCCAGGCGCTCAAAATAATTGGTGCTTGCTATCTTGTTTATCTTGCTTACCGAGCAATACGAAGTGAAAAAATAGACCTTACGAATTCCGATCAACCCAGCAAGTCATTTTATTTAACGGGTGTGGTTATGAACATCACCAACCCAAAAGTCGCTATTTTCTTTCTTGTTTTTCTGCCACAATTTGTGAATATCGATAATGGTGGCGTTTCAACTCAAATGTTTATGTTGGGTTTGATTTTTATCTTTTGCGCACTTTGTGTTTTTAGTCTGATCGCCTATTTATCAAGCTTCCTCAAACCAATGCTTGCAAAATCCCCAACAATTACGAATAAACTTAACGTATTCGCAGCTTTTGTTTATTTAGCCTTGGCGCTTAACCTGTTGTTTATCTCTTAAATGTTGTGACTTTAAATCGATGAGTGAAAATTATAAAATCATAATCAGCGATTACCAAACTTACGCTAAAAACATTAGGGCTGTTAGAAATGAAGTGTTTGTTCTTGAGCAATCTGTGCCCGTTGAACTCGAACACGATGAACACGATGAAAAAGCTCTTCATGTTGTCGTCTATACAAAGGGTCTGGCTGTTGGTACTGGGCGGATGCTAGACGATGGCCACATCGGTCGAATTGCGGTGCTCAAGCCTTATCGCGAAAAAGGCATTGGTAATCTTATTATGAAAAAACTCTTTGAACGCGCCAAAGAAAATCAATTAACAAAAGTTTGGTTGTCATCACAGTGGCACGCTCATCGTTTTTATTGCAATTTAGGATTTGTTTGTGTTGGTGATCAATATCAAGAGGCGGGGATTGATCACATCAAAATGGTTAAGGCAATTTAATAATTACGTCGCCATAATCCATCTAAAACCTCCGATTAAAGAGTAAAAAATTTTACTTAATTTATACACCATTTGATAATTACTCAACTCCAATACGCTGGTTTAAATTCAAATATTTGTATAATGTAAGCCAATTATATGTCGATTTTTATTATTGATATTTGTCAATAATGCATACCATTGTTGTTATCATTTTTATTGAATGATTTTAAAAAAGGATTGTTATGAAATTATTAAGAGTAGGACCAGTTGGCAGCGAAAAACCAGCGTTACTTGATGAGTCTGGCATTATTAGAGATTTGAGCAATGTTATTGATGATGTTGGTGGTGAATCCCTACATCCAGACGCACTTTCAAAGCTTGGGCAAATAGATGCTAGCCAATTGCCTGAAATTTCCAACTCGGTGCGTATAGGTCCTTGTGTTAGCGGTGTTGGTAAAATTATTTGCATTGGACTTAACTATACCGACCACGCGCAAGAAACAGGCTCACGAGTGCCTTCTGAGCCAATCATTTTTGCCAAAGCAACCAGCGCTATTAGTGGCCCGAATGACGATGTTGTCATCCCCAGAGGATCAACAAAAACCGACTGGGAAGTGGAGCTTGCAGTGGTTATTGGCAAAACCGCTAAATACGTTAGCGAAGAAGACGCGCTTGATTATGTAGCGGGTTATTGCGTCATGAATGATGTCTCTGAGCGCGCATATCAATTGGAACGAAAAGGTCAATGGAGCAAGGGAAAAAGCTGCGATACATTTGCACCGATGGGGCCGTGGTTGGTAACCAAAGACGAGGTCGGTGATCCGCAACAATTAGCCTTATGGCTAGAAGTTGATGGCCATCGTTACCAAGATGGAACAACAAATAATATGGCTTATGGCGTCGCCTTTTTGGTGAGCTATTTAAGCCAATTCTGTAGTCTACTGCCCGGTGATATTATTTCTACAGGTACGCCAGCAGGGGTTGGTATGGGTGTTAAGCCAGAACCTGTATTTTTACAAGCTGGCCAAACTGTGAGGCTGGGCGTGGATAAATTGGGCATACAAACCCAAACCATGGTTGCAGATAGTTAAGCTATAACAGTCTGCGAGTGGTTTGGCGGGCATTGCTATTTGCAAGCAATATAAACAAACGCAACCTTACCCGGTAAGAAGTTTCGCCGAATTACCAAGATAACTGCACTATAAAGTGCTTACTTCATATTAGATGTAAAGCGCCAATCGTATTTTTTCCACAAGTAAATGGATAGTGCTCTACTAGCAACGCCAACAATCGTCAGCCCAATAATTGGGTAAGTGATTAGCATTATTAATTGCTCGAAGTTGGGGATATTTAATATGAGTAATAAGCTCATAGTCATACCGAGTGCAGCGCCAATTAACAAGGTTGGCCAGAATGAAAACGAAATCATTGCGCCTTCTTTAAATGAAAATCTCTTGTTTTTGTTTTCCATTCGTTTACCTCATCATTAATGAATAAGGTTTAACTATACCACAAAAAAAACAATATCTAATTAAATGGTTAACAACAGCCCACAAAGCAATAAAAATAAAGATACCCCAAATAGTGAATGATGCAAGCAAAGTCTTACACCAACTTTTGGAGAATGAGGAAAGCCCGGCTTTAACTATGAAGGCAAGGGATTTAAGTTTTTTTTAAGGCAATATGAAAATATCGAAAAAAATCGATATGAGTAGAAAATAGAGTTCGTAGAGGCTTAAGATGCTTCAAAATGGCTTAAAAATGCGATTAATTAGGCAAATACAGCCTTTATTTGGGCATTTAGGCATAACAAATCATTAAAAATTGATCGCGGTTGGAAAATTTCGGAAATTATTGAAATGAGACTTTGTTTATTAAGTTGGAACAATTTCCGCCCAGATAATAACTATAAAAATATCATAAATGGAATGATTGAGGAAAGTCGAGCTCTTTCAAGGCGAAATGTAGGTGCAAGGGCTGATCGTATTTTGCTTAAAGGGTTAGTGATACACCCCATATTAAAAATGATATTTTACTAATACATAAACCAAGAAAAAATATTAAAACCGGTCATGTAGGTAACAAACAAACCCAACGATAAATAGGGAATGAAAGGGGTTTCGATGTCTTTGTTTGTGACCATGCTATAAATGGATGGTAGTAGCGCAAAAAGTGCCCCTAGAAAAATTGCTGAAATGCCGAGATGCAATCCTAATAAACCACCAATAACGCCAGCGATGGGTATGTCGCCTTCGCCCATTGCTCTTTGGGTTTCAAGTGCTTTATTTTTGGTAATTTTTGCCTTAATGTTTTGTACGTAAAAAGTAATGGTTAATTCAAGCAAGGCAAATCCGCCAGCAAACATTAGGGCGTACATAATGTCGCCAACAATGAGAGTAAGTGCCACAACTATAATGAGTAAATAATCGGGCACAGCTTTGTATTTAAAGTCAATAAACGACAACATGATGAGCGTGTAAAAAAGGATGATCAGTAGATAAAACTCCAGATTGATCCAATGGGTTGAATACAGTAGAACGGTTACGACTGCTGTGGTTAATTCGACAATCGGGTAAATGATGGAAATTCTCTCGGGGCAATTGGAGCATTTTCCTTTTAAGAATATATATGAAAAAACAGGAATATTTTCATACCATTTAATGTTGTGAGCACAATGAGGACACGCTGAACCAATTGGTTTGAAAAGGGATTTCCCAATGGGCAGACGATAAATTAACACGTTTAAAAACGAGCCAAAAATCAAGCCAATGACGAAAATAATTATCTGTAGTTCCATATGCTCTATTCTATCCTAAATGAGTGGTAAACAAGGTGTAAAATAAAGTAGTATAGATATAGATAGAAAGGCAATGTTTTAATCTGGAGAGCTTATGTTAGCAATGATAGAACGATACACCGATGAATACAAATTTTCTGATATTCATCTTAAAGAAGACAAACCCCTATTGCTAAGAATCCGTGGTGAAATAATCGCACCCAGTGAGGATGTTATTTCTGCAGAAGAGTTGCAGGCATTTGTTGATGAGTCTCTTGATGAAGATCAAAAAGCCCACTTAGATGAAGTCCGAGACGTTGACTTGGCGATTGTGATTGGGCCATACCGTTTTCGTGCCAATTTCTTTTACACCTCCGCCGGGCTCTCTGCTGTGATGCGTAAAATCGAGACAGAAATCCCCACCATGAGTGACCTTAAACTGCCTTATATCATGCAAGAAATGGCAGAAAAACCCAATGGCTTAATCTTGGTAACTGGCCCAACAGGCTCGGGTAAATCCACCTCATTAGCATCCATCATTGGCGAAATTAATGCCAATAAAAAAGGCCACATTTTAACGGTGGAAGATCCAATCGAGTACATTCATAAAGCAAAACAATGCAGTGTTTCACAGCGGGAAATTGGCCGCGATGCTCAGTCTTTTGCTAGCGCCCTTAAGGCTTCATTAAGGGAAGACCCCGATGTTATATTGGTGGGTGAAATGCGTGATCGTGAGACCATTCAACTGGCGCT
>CAWVVS010000041.1:0-9073 GCA_963933655.1 uncultured Candidatus Thioglobus sp.
CAAAATAATGGATATTTACTTTGGTTTGTGTATTTAAACCTGCGTGAATTAGCGCCTCAGACAAAGACTTGTAAGACTCTGTTAAGTCCATATATTTACCAACCATTGCAACATCGACGCTGTGATTTGGTCGCTCAAGCTTGGAAATTACATTATCCCACTCACTTAAATCTGTCGCCTTGCAAGCAAGCCCCAACTTTGACACCACAATATCATCCAAACCTTGCTCATGAAGGCTTTGTGGTACTTTGTAAATGGTGTCTACATCCAGTGAAGTGAACACTGCATTCTCAGGAACATTAGTAAACAAAGCAATTTTCTTACGCTCTGCATCGGGCAAAGGGTACTCTGATCGACAAATCAGAATATCAGGCTGGATACCGATTCCTCTTAACTCTTTCACCGAATGCTGTGTTGGCTTAGTCTTTAACTCACCTGCCACTTTAATGTAGGGCAAAAGTGTCAAATGAATAAACAGGGTGTTTTCACGACCCAATTCAAGGCCCATTTGTCGAATGGCTTCTAAGAAAGGTAGTGACTCGATGTCTCCCGCTGTACCGCCAATTTCAACTAAAGCAACATCTGCACCCTCGGCGCCCGCTTTTGCTAGGCGTTTAATTTCATCGGTGATATGTGGGATAATTTGTACAGTCGCACCAAGGTAATCACCTCGACGCTCACGCTCAATGACATTTTCATAAACCCGGCCAGCCGTAAAGTTGTTTTTCTTGCCCATCTGAATTCGAACAAATCTTTCGTAATGCCCTAAATCCAGATCTGTTTCAGCACCATCATTAGTAACAAATACCTCGCCATGTTGAAAAGGACTCATTGTTCCCGGATCAACATTAATGTAAGGATCTAGCTTAAGAAGAGTAAGGTTTAACCCGCGTGATTCTAGGATTGAAGCTAAAGATGCGGAGGCAATTCCCTTGCCTAAAGAAGAAACAACACCACCGGTGATAAAGATGTATTTTGTCATGAAAAACTAACAAGTTTGAAATAGTTATGATACACAAATTTGTGTAGAATATGGACACATCCAATCAAAGTAATCATAATGGGTTATAGACAATTTATAAAGCGGCTTTACCCCTATATGAAAGCCCATATAGGCAAACTTGCACTAACCTCTTTGATGATGGTATTTGCAACAATATTTGAGGCATCCATCCCTGAAATAACTGGGCAAATTGTTGACACGCTTTTTACAGATAATCGCACACACGACACAGCCCTTTTTTATGCATTAGCGCTGTTATTAGTTATTACACTTAGCTCCCTATTTGCACTAACTTCGGTGAGTGCCAGTTCATGGATTTCAAATAAGGTCATCATGGATTTAAGAGTTGATATGTTTGCAAAGCTATTAAAGCTACCTAAAGCTTACTTTGATAAAAATACAACTGGTGGAATACTTTCAAAACTGACTTTTGACGTAGAGCAAATCTCTTCCGCTGCCTCTACAATTTGGCTTAATTTTATCAAATCATCCCTGACGGTTGTTTTGTTAGTTGGTTACTTATTTTATAAAAATTATCTCTTAAGTCTCACCCTATTAGTACTATTGCCTTTAGTCTATTTAGCTGTTAAATTTTCCAGTACTCGGATGAGAAGTTCTTCTAAAAAAGTACAAGACTCCATGGGTAAAATGACCCACCTTTTGGATGAAAATATTTCAGGCAGTGATTTGGTTAAGATTTACCTCGCCCAAAAAAGTGAAAGTCGAAAATTTCTCTCCCTCATCAATACCATACGTCAACAACGCTTTAAAGTTGAAATTGCAAGCGGGCTTAATACTGCACTAGTAAACATTCTTATTGGCTTGTCATTAGCCTGCGTGGTATATGTGTCATCAACCTACTTGATCATGACAGCAGGTGATTTTTTGGCATTCTTTACAGCAATGGGAATGTTAGTTAAACCAGCAAAAAACCTTGTCAATATTAACAAGCCCCTACAACAAGCAATTGTTGCTGGACAGAGTGTTTTTAAATTGATTGACGAAAAATCAGAGGTAAATCGAGGCAGGAAAACATTTAATCAAATTAAAGGTGAAATTAGCTTTAAGAATGTTAGTTTTAGCTACGATGGCGAAAGTGCTTCACTCAATAATATTAACCTTGATATAAAACAAGGTGAAACTGTCGCGCTTGTGGGTAGTACTGGCAGTGGTAAAACAACATTGGTGAGTCTGATAGCGCGGTTTTACAATCCCACGTCGGGCAGTATTTTAATTGATAATCAAGATATCAGCGACATTGAACTCTCTGCTCTTCGATCTCAAATCTCTTTTGTTGATCAGAATGTACGTTTATTTAACGACACTGTAAAAAACAACATAGCACTTGGTCAAGGCGATACGATGGCAATTGAACTTATTGAACAGGCTGCAGAGATTTCCAATTCTGTTGAATTTGTTAATAAACTGAATAAGCGCTTTGAAACAGAAATTGGTGAAGACGGCACCACACTCTCTGGTGGCCAACGCCAAAGACTCTCGATTGCAAGGGCAATTGCCAAAAATAGTCCTATTTTAATTCTGGACGAAGCAACATCTGCACTAGATTCGGCAACCGAAAGATTGGTTCAGTCTGCAATTGATAAGATGCAAGATGGACGCACAACGATCATTATTGCGCATAGGCTCAGCACCATTCAGAATGCTGATCGAATTATGGTCTTGAAAGATGGAGAAATTATTGAGCAAGGCTCACATGATGAATTACTCTCTCGATCAGGTGAATACGCACAACTTAATCAAAAACAATTCTCATAACATTGGCATTGGTTGAGCGGCGCGCTCATCTATTTTTTTATCATAACTTTATTGATATTTAGGAGTACGATATGGGGAAATTATTAACACCATTTAATTGGCAAGATGCCCTGTTTTTGGAGAGTCAACTAACAGGCGAAGAGCACTCATTCCACTAGTCGCCGAATGTATGAAAAGCCATACATCTGAATGGTGGGTTGAACGCTTGCAAGTTCTAGACGTACCCTGTGGTCGCGTCAATACATTAAGTCAAGTTTTCAGCCATGAGCAAATCAAACATCGAAATCTTGTTAAAGAGGTTCCGGATGCGAACGGCCAAATGATTAAAACCATTGCTTCACCAATAAATCTTTCTGAAACGCCACTTAACTACGCTCATGCCTCGCCAGATTTGTCACAACATTGTGAAAAGATACTTAGTGAAGATCTTGGATACAACAAGGATAAAATATAACAATTAATTGAGAATGGCATTGTTGATCCCGGTTGAGGTGAAACTAAAGTCTCTTAAGCGCCTTTCCAGAATCTAGAACAGCTCTAACGTGTTCTGCGGCATCGGACAAATCTTTAAACTTTTCCAAGTGCCAAAGTATCAGACTGGCTGAATATACCAAGCCGTCATAAAACATACCTTTCTCACCTGCAAGTGCACTCTTACCTAGGACTATTGTGTACTCTGCTAGAGAGCTTTTATCTTTTTCAATAGTTAAATTCTGAGGGAACACAATCGCTCTCAGCTCTCGCTGGATGTCCATCGCCTTAGGGTCGATTTCAACTCTCGCTTTTTCCTTTTCACCCAAATAAGAGATCATCAAACCTTTTTGGCGCAACGAAGGCACAACTCCGCCTTCAACACCTCGAATAACCAAACTGGTATCAAAACCAGCTCTCGCTGTTAAAGCGGCATAAATAGGAGGATAAGGTTTATGAACAAAACCCAAAATTGAATGCGTACGCTGACCTCTGATTGGACCAATAAGGCTCTCCACGGTGTTCAAAACCGTTCTTTTGACAACTTTATTTCTCAGTGAGACCAGATCATACAGTGGCGCACAATAACGACTTTGATCAAGATAGGTCCAGCCTTTATTATTCTCAAGACATGTCTTTGCCTCTTTAACACTTTGATTAACATTGGCACCCAGTGCTTGGTTAATGTGCTTATGCGTTAAGCCAAACTTTGGTGTAACACTGTCTAAACCATGAATGATACATGGCAAACCAAGTTCCGCTAATAATGGCGGTAAAAAAGAAGAAATCGGTATCGAGCGATTGTAACCACTATAAGGGTCTCCTAAATCAACTAAATCTCCTACATCGGCTTTTTGACAGTCAGTGGCCTTTAATAGTGCATCGAGTATGCCAAAATTTTCTTCAATGGTTTCTCGCTTCATTCGTAGCGCTATCAAAAAAATAGCCGATTGAACGTCGTCTATCTCGCCATTAAGAATGGCACTCATTGCGGCACTTGCCTCCTCAAGCTTAATATTCTTACTTAACTCGGGGCCGGTGGCAATTCTTTGAATAATAGAATGAATTAAGGTTTCTGCTCTCATTGATCGGAATTTACCTCAACGTAAATAACTTCATTCTCTATTTTAACGCGAAATAAGTTCAACGGTTCTACGCCTTCTTCCGAGCTTTCGCCATTTATGAGGTCAAAATAAAAGCCATGTAGTGAACATTTCACTTGACCATCTTGAATGCAGCCGAGACTCAACTGGAAATCTTCGTGTGGACATTGATTTTTAAAACAATAAAACCTGCCATTATATTTAGTTAGAACAAGTTGATTATCGTCAACAGATATCTCTGTCATGGTATTAGGCTCTGGTGGCTTCTCTGATACCTTAAACCACATTATTTAGAAGAACGACCACAATCTATTGCTATCTAAATGCGCACGACATTTAGAGAGTTGTCGCTTGAAATCATTCGATTTTTTCTCAACATATTTAGCAACTTTTAACAGCCAAGCTTTATCTTTAAAGTTTTTATTGTTAAATCCGTTATGGCCTTCGTGATAGGCTAAATATTGGTTGTAAGCATCCGATTTAGAAATCTTAGAGCGGACTTTCGATTGATTGACATACCAACCCACAAAATCGACCGAATCTGCAAAATTGCTTCTACTGGCATCACGATTGCCAGTTTTTAATTGATACCATTCCCAGGTTTCAGTCTTGGCTTGAGAGTACCCATAAGAAGAGCTTGGTCTTGGTCCTGGAATAAAACCAAGATAGGTGGTTCTTGCTGGTTGCGCTCTTGAGGCAAAATGCGACTCTTGGTAAATAATAGCCAACTGCAAATGCATTGGCACTTGGTATTTCTGCTCGCTTTTTTTAACAGCCTGATACCAGCTGACTTTTTCATCTAGGAGTTGACAAATGTCAACAACCTCTCTTGCAGGTGTTGAAAAACAACCAGATAAAACGATCGCTAAAGCAAAAACGATCAGTTTCTTCATTTATTAAAAAATGCGTAGTAGGATGTGATAATTTGCATCACCAATAAAAAAGTGAACATTAACTTAATATTGCTATCAGTTAACGGCTTCTTGTCCTCAGAACTTTTCTCAAGTTTGACGTTAACCGCAACTAAACCTTTATCCGACTCCTCAGTTTTAAACACAACTCGAGTGTCACCTCTTAATCGTGATTTGTTATAAACGTTCTTTTGATGTACAAAATACTTCTCTCCATCATCACCGGTGATAAAACCATATCCTTTTGTACCAAATTGGGCGACTATACCCGTCATTTTTTTTGCCATTACTCTCTCCCTTTTTGCAGCAAATAAGCTACATTCTCAATATAATCCACACCAGCGCGTAGAAATTTAGGCTCATTATCAATATCATTAAAACAATGCAATTGTCGATATTTGAAGGCCGAACTAAAAAGCGACTCAACCTCCGAATTGCTAACGGAAAAAGGTGGGCCGCTCATCTGATGCTGCGGATAAATAAGTGTTAACAATAGTATTCGCGCATCAGGCGGTATTATAACAGCTAAATGCTGTACATATTTTTCTCTTAAATCATGGTCTAGTGCTATTAACGACGCACGATCATAAACAGCAGATACACTCTGTAAATGCTTGGCATTCAAATTGAAATAATCACCACTGTAAATCTTAATGCTCTCAGATTGATAGAGTGAAAAACCGTCAATTTTACTAACTGAGTATTGCAGACCGTTATCAGTAAAAAAATGCTCAACGGCAACAGAGCTTAATTCCACACCAATCACCGAATAACCCATTTCTGACAAATATATCATATCGATACTTTTGCCGCATAGTGGCACAAAAACACTCGCACCAAGTGCTAGTTCTAGCAACTCAATATAATCAACTAGCGATCGATTTACGGCATCGGCGTGCCACCCAATTTTATTATCATGCCAGCGCGCCAACCAATCCGTCATTCTTAATCCTTGTTATAATGGACTTCGTTTTTTATCAAAAACAAAATCAATGAATTGCTCATATTTTAATTAGAATCATGCCCAATACAATTAACAATGAATAGCGATATTGGTGACTGGTCAAATTACTTAAACGGTATTTCGGAAAAGGAATATTTCCAACATTTGCTTGTTTTTTTAAACGATCAAGCTCAACTTTCGAAAACCATTTATCCTCCAAGAGGCTCTTGGTTTCAAGCCTTCGAGCATTCAAGTTATGCGAATACAAAGGTTGTTATTTTAGGTCAAGATCCTTACCATGGTGAAGGTCAAGCTGAAGGCATGAGCTTCTCTGTGCCTGAAGGTATGAAAATACCACCTTCTCTTAGAAACATTTACAAAGAACTTGCGTCTGATTTAAAAATCGATACGCCAGAACACGGTCATTTAGTATCGTGGGCAAAACAAGGTGTGTTGTTACTCAACAGTGTTTTAACCGTTGAGAAAAATTGCCCTGCCTCGCATGCCAATCAAGGCTGGGAAGAGTTTACTGATTATGTGATAAGCTTGCTGAGTGACAACAAACAACATTTGGTGTTTTTACTCTGGGGCGCTTATGCTTGCAAAAAATCCGAACTCATTGATGCAGATAAACACTCAATTCTAAAAGCACCTCACCCCTCTCCTTTTTCGGCATATAAAGGATTTTTTGGCTGTCAACATTTCTCTCAAGCCAACAACTATCTTACCACCACCAACCAACAACCCATCAACTGGCAAATATGAAAATATTGATTGACGATGCTGTTTATGCCCACAAAGAAATCTTTAGTGCTTTTGGAGAGATTTTCACGTTGCCAGGACGGGATATTAATCGAGATGCTGTGCGAGATTGTGACGCTCTTATCGTTAGGTCTCGCACGAAAGTTAATAAAGATCTTTTAAAAGACTCTAAAATAAAGTTTGTTGGCTCAACAGTAGCGGGTCTGGATCATATAGACGAAAACTATCTTAATCAAAACAACATTGTGTTTTCATCCGCCCAAGGTTGTAATGCAAATGCGGTTGCCGAATATGTCATTAGTGCGCTTGCCAATTTATCTGTAGATTATGAATTTAACTTAGCAGAAAAAACGCTGGGCATTATTGGTGTTGGCAATGTTGGTTCACGATTAAATATATTAGCAAAACAGCTTGGTATGACAACCCTGCTAAATGACCCACCCCGCCAAGATCGTGAATCGAGTGATGACTTTGTTGAATTGAGTGAGGCATTGAGTGCAGATATCGTTAGTTTTCATACACCGCTTACATTTGCCGGAGCACATCCAAGCCATAACTTACTAGCACAGCATAATTTTAATTTAATTAGTGCAGATACTATTGTCATTAACGCGGCAAGAGGTGGAATTATTGATGAAGCAATTTGGCAAAAAACCCAAACCAAAGCCAATGTTATCGATTGCTGGGAAAATGAGCCTTATATCAACCCATCACTGCAACAGTCTGCTTACTGGGCAACACCCCATATTGCGGGACACTCTATCGATGCCAAATTCAAAGGCAGTTTTATGGTTTATCAGGACTTGTGTGGCTATTGCAACATAACTGAGAACGCTGAAATAACCAATCTTATCAAGTCCTCAAGAATTGCTATTCACCACGCCTCATTAAAAGACACGCTTAATGCTATTTATCCATTTATTAAGGATGACAATGCGATTAAAAATCTTGAACAATTTGAGCATTACAGACGCTATTATCCTGAACGCTATGAGTGGGGTCACTTTAGTACCGACTTTAAATTACCAAATAACTTATGAAAACCAGCCCATCGAGTAGCTGTATCTGGCCAACATTGCAACAGACATAAAAACAATCAGAAACCGGAGAGCTTTGGGATTAGCCTTTACCAAATAATGAGCACCCAAAGATGCGCCGATCACTTGTCCACCCATCATTAAAAAGCCAATAACCCAAACAACATGTCCAAAGCTTAGAAAGACAATTAGAGAGGCAACATTCGAGGCAAGATTGAGTGGTTTTGCCACGATGGCAGATTTAATCAAGTCAAGCTGCTTAAAGACAACACCGGTCATCACATAAAACGAGCCAGTACCAGGACCAAACATACCATCATAAGCGCCAATTATTGGCAGGATAATGTTTTGATAGATACGCTGCGAGCCTTTCGAGTCGCGTTTACTTTTAACTTCTGGTGACACAACAAAATACAGAGCGATAAAACCCAAAACAACAGGAATTACAAAGGACAGAACCTCTGTATCAATAAATTGAACAATGACCGCACCTACCATCGAGCCAATAAACGTAGCACGCGCTAAAATTTTTACCTCTGCCCAGTCAAATTTTTTCTTCTTGAGTAGTAATAAGGTTGCTGTACCAATGCCAACACTTGCTTGCAATTTATTAGTGCCTAGAGCAAGAAGTGGGGGCATACCACTCATCATTAATGCTGGTATTGATAGTAGCCCGCCACCTCCAGCCAAAGTATCCAAAAATCCAGCAAGTATTCCAATAACAAATAAAAAGCTTAGTATCTCTAGTGTGTAATCTGCTAATTCCATACTTATTATTTAGCCTCAACCAGTCATTTTTAGCGCCAGTTTTACGCCAAAGCCAATAAAAATAATCGCCATCAATCGCTTAAGTTTTTTTCCGATGGTAGAGTCCACACTCAGTTTTTTAGCAATATTTGAAGCCGACCAAGCAACAAATACATTCCACAAAGTGGCGTTAAAAACAAATATTACACCCAGTAATAATAATGATAAAGTGGAATTTTCGTAACTGGCATCAACAAACTGAGGGAAAAAAGTTAAAATTTCAAAAGAATAATTAGCTAAATCCATAAAAAATTAATTAC
>CAWVVS010000042.1:0-9069 GCA_963933655.1 uncultured Candidatus Thioglobus sp.
CTAGAAGTGCAACTAAACCAAGCACTTATTATCAGAAAACGTAACGGTTGTGAATTGACTACCGCTGGCCGAATGTTTCATAAGCATGCCGTTGCCGCCGTTCAAGCATGGGAAAGAGCGCGTCAGGAAATTGCCTTGCCAAACGATATGACCGGTGTTTTTAGTTTTGGCATTCAGATGAACCATTGGGATTATATCGCACCCAAATGGCTAGACATCATGTGGAAAACCGAGCCCAGTATTGCAACAAGAGTACTCAGTGATTATTCAGATCCATTGATGGCTCAACTGCGAGACGGTCATATTGATATGGCCATTCTTTACCGCCCAATTCACCAGCCCAATATTCATATAGAACAATTTCTGGACGACAAGCTGATTCTTGTGACCACAGAACAACGTGTTATTGAGGCGGGTAGAGTAGATGGGTATGTATTTGTTGACTGGGGCGATGAGTTCCGTGCTCAACACAACCTCGCATTTCCTAAGGCCTACATCCCTAAAATATCTTTTGGCGTAGCAAGTAGTGCTCTTAATCATATTCTTAAGAACGGCGGCTCAGGCTATTTTATAGAGGGGTCCATCAAGCATTTGCTCGAAGACAAAACATTGTTTGTAGTTGAAGACTCGCCAACTTTTCACCGACCAACATACTTAGGTTATCCCACAAACGCTGGCGATTCAAAATTACACAAAGCAGCCATTCGTGCATTAAGAAGAATCGTTCACTAGCTTTACAAATTATTGTCGCCAGATGAAATCGTTTTTTTCGATAAGTGTTATAGTTTTTTATCACCGCGCTCGTTAATTCAAGCGGTATATTGTTTCTTATTAGATAGAAGTCGTACCGATACATGATTATTCGCGGGTTAACAACTAGGGTTGTCGAGCTTCCTTTCGAAAAACCGATTAAAACAGCAATTCACGATATTCGCTCAGTGGGTTGTGTGTTGCTCACTATTGAAACCGACGAAGGGGTTACTGGCGAATCCTATCTTTTTGCATTAAATGCTTTACGCATTAAAGCCTTTGACGAAATGATTAAAGGTTTTGCACCACACCTAATCGGCAAAGACCCGACTTTTATCGAGGCAATTTGGCAGGACATCTGGAGGGAAATAAATCCTACTGGTCACAAAGGTGTTACCATTTCGGCGCTTTCAACTATTGATACAGCACTTTGGGATATTGCAGGAAAGTCTACTAATTTGCCACTACATAGATTGTTTGGCGCCTGTCGCAACAAGATAAAAACCTATGCCAGTGGCGGTTTGTGGCTTGCACAAGATATTGACGCACTCATTGAAGAGGCTCATGTTTTTCTTCAACAAGGTCATAGATCCATGAAACTTAGGCTGGGCTCTAAAGATTACAAAGATGACGTAGAGCGCGTGAAACAGCTTCGAGGCGCGATTGGTTCGGACGTTGAACTAATGGCGGATCTCAATCAGTCCTTAACCCCAAAACAAGCAATAAAATTGGGTAAAGAGTTACAAGAATTTGACCTTCTTTGGCTGGAAGAGCCAGTACCGGCCTACGACTTAGTGGGCCATAGTGAGGTGCGCCAAGCGCTTGATATTCCTATTGCTTCGGGTGAAACAGAATACACTCGTTACGGTATGCGCGCTATGATTGAGGCCAAAGCCTGCAACATCCTTATGCCGGATTTACAGCGAATCGGCGGTCTTACCGAAATGCGCAAAGTGGCACATTTAGCCGAGGCTTACAACTTGCCAATTTCTACCCATATTTTCACCGAACAAAGTTTGTGTATAGCCGGCTCAGTTGAAAATTGTATTTCAATTGAACATATGCCTTGGTACGCGCCCCTATTCAACGAGAAAATCTCTATTGTCGATGGCTGTATTGACATCCCACAACGCCCTGGACTTGGCTTTACCTTTGATGAAAAAGCAATTGAAAAATTTCTAATTTAATCGCACTGCAAATGAACTCAAATAGCAATATAAAACAAATTATAGAAGAAGGTTTGTGCATAGGTTGCGGGCTCTGTGCAGGGGTTTTTCCTAAGCAAGTTCAAATGCAGGTTGCACCCTCCGGTCATCTACGCCCTTCGGAAAGCACCCCATTAAATCCAGCGCAAAACAGCCACCTACAAAGTTTTTGCCCAGGGGTTGTTCATTCGGGCATGCCAAGCAACAAAATCTCAAAACTAGAAAACGTAGACTCAGCGTGGGGCCCAATAGAAACAATAGTGAGAGCTCATTCAAGTGATGCAGCCATTAGACACAAGGCAGCAACTGGTGGTGGACTTACCGCGATCAGCCTGTACTTGTTGGAAAGCGGCCAGGTTGATGGAATTTTGCAGGTTGCTGGCGGAGGTCTAAAACCGTATTTTGGTCATTCGCAATTAAGCCAAACCAGTGAGGCCATTATTGAGGGAAGCGGCTCCATCTATGCTTCAACCTCGCCACTGGAAAACTTACTCAAAGTACTCGACACTGGGGTTACTATTGCCCTTGTCGCCAAACCTTGTGATATCTCGGCAGTTCGTTTACTTGGTAAAAAAGACCCAAGAATTGATCGACAAATTAAAGCTTTATTGGCGCCTATTTGTGGCGGTTTTTTCCCGCCATTTGCAATGGATAATTTTCTCAAGTCTGTTGGCGCTAAAGAAAGTGACGTGAAAAGTGTGAGTTATCGAGGTGAAGGCTGCCCTGGACCAACTATTATTCGCTTTAAAAATGGTGAAACAGTCACAAAGACCTATCTTGACTTTTGGGGTACGGATTCGTCGCAATGGTATCTGCCTTGGCGCTGCCGTATTTGTCCAGATGGTTCAGGCGAAGCTGCAGACATTGTTTCTGGAGACACTTGGCCAAACTGTGAACCGACTCTGGAAATGATGGAACACGATCTGGGCACAAATGTTATAGTTGGTCGCACCTCTCGTGGCGCTGAAATCATTAATGCAGCCATAAAAGCCAACTACCTTAACCTAGAAGGTGATGCTAAGCCTAGAGATTTGGACTATTGGCAACCACACTTAGCAAGAAAGAGAATTACTGCGGAGGCTAGATATGCCGGTATGAGAATCAGTGGTCAAGTTGGACTTTCAACGCTTGACCTGAGAACCAACGCCCTTAAAGAGCGCATGAGTGAGACGGACTACCTACAAGAACTTGAGGGTACGGCTCACAGAATTACAATAGGCAAACACCTTGATGACTTTTCAGAAGAGTCCAGCCAATCAAGTTGAAAGTTTGATAATTGACTGGACTCTTTAGCTAATTAAATCGCTTGGATTTTTTCCAATAAAGCAACGCTCACTTCAACGCCATTTACCTCGTGCATGGTTCTTGCCTTAATACGCTCAGAACCCGATAGATGTGCACCTTCTTGAGAGACGATAGAGTTGGTTAAAGATTGAATTCGCTCACCGAAAACATCTGGCGAGAAAACATCTGGTGAGGCAGCAATAAAGAATTGACCTGTTCTCGGTGGACCGCCTGCAGTACCTGCAAATGGGCTTGCATCTTGAGATAGTGTCGCACCAGCCATAACGGCTGCAAAGACTTCAACCAATAAGCCTGCGCCAAATCCTTTGTAGCCACCCACTGGTGCCATAGAGCCCTTCATAGCCGCATCAGCATCCGTTGTTGGATTGCCATCTGCATCATATGCCCATCCCTCAGGAATGGATTTTCCAGCCTGCGCATGCATTTTAATTTCACTTTTGGCAACAACACTGGCAGACTGATCAAGAACAAAAGCGACGCCGCCCTTACCATCGGGTACAGCGACAGAAAAAGGGTTGGTGCCAATAATTGACTTGTTGCCACCAACTGGCATGATCGAAGCTGGGGCATTAGTAAAGCCAAGTCCTGTCATTCCCGCTTGTGCAATGCGCTCTGAGTGAAAACCGAGTACGCCACAATTATAAGAATTTTTTATCGACATCGCAGCACAGCCATTTGTCTTCGCGCTTTCAATCAGTAAATCAAAACCAGCATCAATCGCCGGATGGGCAAAACCACTATCTGCATCAACCACAATAGCGCTAGGCGCAGCATGATTAACAACCACCTTTGCATTTGCATTGACCTTGCCACAAGTCAAGTGCTCACAGTAAATTGGTACATAAACTAAACCGTGGCTAGCAATACCATCCATTTCAGCGGCTGCAACACCTTTTGCAAGGGCACTTGCAGCGGTCTCACTGGCGCCTGAACTCATCAATGCTTTAATTGCAACTTGTTCAATCTCTTCTTTATTTAAAAATGTTGTACTCATTAGTAACTCCTAAAATTAATCTGTATCTACCAAGCCTGCGCCTGCGCCAGAAGCGCGAGACTCTGCCGTTGACTTCACCAAACAGCGGGAAAAATAGGCATAAATCGCATCCCAGTGTTCATGCACTGCGACACCTGTTTGCAGAATTTTGTTTTTTTCTATTATGCTATTAAGCCGCCTCAACTCACCCTCAAGGGCAATCTCTGTACCACCCAGCATACACAATGACATTGTTGCGCCTTTACTAAGCTCGATCGCGCGCGAACCATCACTGATAATTTGCCATTTACCTTCATCAACAAAGTTCACTTGAAAATTTGTTCCTGCCTCATCAGACCAGCTCACCTGCCAACCCTTAACTTGATTGGCACCCAGTGCTGCAACCACCAGTAATGGTGAGTCTACATTAGTAATTGTCAGGCTCACACCTTGATCGCTCTTAATCCAATCAAGTGCGCTAACTGAGGCTTGCAGGGCGGACAAATATTGAGTACTCGAACCACTAAGATTGGCATTGTCCTGTTCTATCTCCAACGAACTTTTTTTTTCGTCAAGACTGTCGAGCGCCACAATGCTGCACAAAGAGGGGTCAAAACCATTCTCAGCCAGCCATATATTGCTGCGCGCAAAGTCTTCGGAAACACCAATCGGTGCATTGACACCAAAACCTGCACGAGTAAAGATAAATAAAATTTCGTTTAGCGAAATTGTTAGTTGATCTGACATTAGGCTGAACGCTTTGGTCGGATTGGAAATGCCCAATCATCATGATTAGCATCAGCAAGTTGGTCAGGCATAGGAGCGCCTTGGTACATCGAAATTCTCGTCCATAAATCCGATTTTGGATCAAACTTAGAGGCGCCAAAAAAAGCGAGTTTAAAGCGCAGCAAGTCCAATGGTCTCATCTTTTCGCCCAATAAATTATCTTGTACTTCAGCGTAAGGCCTAAGTGCCGTATTTTGAATGCGGCGAATAATGTGTCTAAACTCTGGGTACTGCATAGCAAACTCGCCAACAGTCGTGTCGTCGGATGCTGTTTTTAGCTGCTCACTCAGATCATCGGCATCTCTGCCAATGGCCAATGGCATCTCTTGATCAACCCCTTTATCAACACCAGTTGAGCCAAAACGCGGCTCCAGTTTATCTTCCGAATAATACCAAAAATGATGTTGTGACTCGCCCAAAGAAAAGTCAATGCCAGTCGCCCAAGCATAGCAGTCCTTAACAATCGATTTGAGTTTTACAAGCGACATGTCAGCTTCAAACTGCGGCACAGTTGTAGCAAACATGGTGTCGGCTAAATCATCGACCAATGCACCATTTGGCTCTATAACGAGCGAGACCACCATTTCTTGACATTCCAGCGAAAAATTATCTTCTGCAAACTGATATATACTGTTCCAAGGGTATGGTTTAGTTAGGTTATCCTCATCACCACACCAATGCCCCAACCGCTCAACTTCCGCCTCCAGTTTCTCGATACGAGCGCTTTGAATTTCGTCGGCAACGCGCCATTCTTTAAGGTGCTGGGCCACTTGATTAACACTTTCAATAAATGCCTCAAGAGAGCCCTGAATAGGGGTTTCAAGGCTGCGCACTCTAGCGAGTGCGGTTTCTTTTGCGGTGACCCAATTGTGTATTAATACTGGGTGTTTAAGTAAGAATGGCGCCATGCCGAGACCAGTAGAATTACCAACACCAATAAACTGACGAATATGCGGCTCTAGGCTAACTGCTCTATCACCACCTCTTTTTTTGGCAATGGTTTCGACCAAATCAATCGTAAACCAACGAATTAAATAAACCGTTAACAGTTCCATGTGGAACGACACTTTACACTCTTCACGATCAGCAATCTTAGCGCGATCAGCGCAGCCAAATTTACCGCTACCGTAGACCGCAGTTGTGCGCATGATATAACCAACCGAGGCCACTAAATCAATATCGGGCTGCTTGCCTTCCGCCAAAGTCGAGGTTATGTGTTCGAACAGTCTTAAACTTTTATTGGCCCTGGACAAGCTCAGCTCGCTCGGTCGAAAGCGTCCACCCTCTTGCTTGGGTGTATTGTTCGTCAAATAATCGATATCTTCTTGTGTCGGTACGCCATCGAATAAATTAAAAGTCGCATCCCAAACCTCGGCAATTACCCGGTCGGTGCGCATATCGGCTGGAATATCTTGAGTAAAAGCAACTAAGGAGTACGTGCGTACTGGTGTGTGTGCTGCGTAAACACTAACACCAAAACCATTTTGGTCGACGTCTTGACGCAACTTCTCAAATTGCCATTTTTCTTTTGACATGCGTCGAATGAGTGCACGCATAAAGCTCAAGCGTGTTTGGAAAGATGAGCCCATCCTATCAAGGCGCATCACCTGCTCCGGTCGACGCATCATCGCTTCATCAAGTTTAGCGTTAAACGGCATGACTTATGTATTGGCCGGTCCAAATGAAGATTCAAAAAATCTGAGCCAGTTTTCACCCATCACGGCCACCACGTCTTTTTCAGACATGCCTACTGACCTTAAACCGCTCTCAAGATTTGAAAAATCCCGGTTGTCTTTAAACCAGTCTGGTTGTGCTGGAAAGCCCGCAGCGCTTGCGGAGCCTTCACCAAAGTCACGATCTCGAGTCCAGGTGCCGTTACGCATCCACTCAACTACGCTATCTGGTTGGTTTTGACAGAGATCACTACCAATGCCAATATTCTCAATACCCATGACTTCAGCAGTATCGGCAATCATCGTGCAAAAACTCTCTAACGTACAATCTGACTTACCCTTTAAATGATGTGGATACATTGAAAACCCAAGCATACCGCCACTTTCACCCAAGGCTTTTAAAACTTCGTTTGACTTGTTTCTAAGCGCCGCATGCCAGAAGACTGGATTGGCGTGAGTAATGGCAATAGGACGCTCCGAAATTTCAATCGCCTCCATCGTTGAACGCTCTGCAGAATGGCTCATATCAACAACAAGGCCGACTCGATTCATCTCTTTAATCACCTGCTTACCCATCCGAGTAATACCAGGATCATTAGCCTCATAGCAACCCGTGCCAAGTAGGCTCTGGTTGTTGTAGGTCAGCTGCATAAAGCGCGCACCGAGTTGGTGGCATATTTCGACCAAGCCGATATTATCTTCAATGGGTGAGCAGTTTTGGTAGCCAAAGAAAATTGCAGTTCGTCCTTCGACTTTTGCACGGCGAACATCGTTTGCTGTTTTTCCTAAAAAAATCAACTCAGCATAATCTTCAAATCGTCGATTCCAATCGATGACGTTTTGCACCATCTCTTGAAAATCTTCGTGATAACAAATAGTCACGTGAACGGCGCTCAAACCGCCTGCATTGATTTGCTTAAAGACTTCCTCACTCCAATTATTGTATTGCAGTGCATCGATATAAAGAGAGGGGTGCGCCATTATGGCCTGCCCGATGAAATGTAGGACGTTTTAACTTGCGTGTACAACTCTTTCGCATACTGGCCTTGCTCTCTAGGACCAAAGCTTGAGTTCTTGCGACCGCCAAATGGCACATGGTAGTCAGTGCCTGCTGTTGGTAAATTAACCATCACACAGCCACTTTCTGCATTTCTACGGAAGTGACTAGCTTTTGACAAGGACTGAGTGATAATGCCAGAAACCAAACCAAAATCGGTGTCGTTTGCAACGGCCAATGCTTCATCGTAATCAGCAACTTTAATAACGCACGCCATCGGAGCGAATAACTCTTCACGATTCAATCGCATCGCATTGTCACCACCAATTAATAGGGCGGGCTGCATATAATGTCCCGGTGTTGCTAACTCAAGTGCGTCGCCACCACACACTACTTCACAACCTTCTTCACTTGCAAGTTTCATGTAACCTTGGTTAGAAGCCAATTGCTCTGCACTCGCTGCAGGACCAATCTGAGTACCGGCTTCAAGTGCATGGCCCACTTTAAGGGCTGAAGTTGAGGCAGTCATGCGGTCAATAAACTCATCATGAATAGATTGGTGTACTACTAAGCGCGAAGAGGCTGTACATTTTTGACCAGTAGAGCCAAAGGCGCCACCTGTTGCTGCTGCAACAGCGACATCGATATCTGCATCGTCCATAACTACTAATGGGTTTTTAGAGCCGAGTTCTAATTGAAATTTAGTTAAATTTTGAGCTGCAGCACCTGCAATTTGACGACCCACGTTGTACGATCCGGTAAAGCTGATGGCGTGCACCTTAGGGCTTTCAACCAACGCTTGACCAATTGAACCACCCGAGCCCATCACCAAATTAAATAAGCCTTTCGGGATATCTTGTCTTGAGATGATCTCAGCAAGAGCAACGGCGCTGGCGGGTGTTAAATTAGCCGGCTTCCAAATGACAGCGTTACCAAAAGCTAGCGCTGGCGCAATTTTCCAGCTGGCAGTAGCTGTTGGAAAATTCCAGGGTGAAATAACCGCCACCGTGCCCATGGGTTCACGACGAATATCAACTTCAATATTCGGTCTAACTGAATCGGCAGTATCGCCGCTTTGACGTAAAACTTCAGCTGCATAATAAGTAAAAAATTGCCCAGCACGGTAAACTTCGCCTTTACCTTCGGCAACTGGCTTACCTTCTTCGCGGGAAAGTAGTTCACCCAACTCAGCACTACGAGCTATCATTTCTTCGCCAATTTTCATCAATACCGCTTGGCGCTGCTCAAGGCCGGTAGCAGCCCATTGTTTTTGTGCAATTTGTGCAGAATTGAGTGCATCATCTAACTGCGCCGAACTCGCTTGAGCGTACTGACCGATAATATCGTTAGTATCCGATGGGTTAATGTTAGCAATTGAGC
>CAWVVS010000043.1:0-8949 GCA_963933655.1 uncultured Candidatus Thioglobus sp.
GAAATTATTGAAATGGCTATAAATCCTGAAAATATGGCAACATGCATTGAGTTTAGTATTCATAGTCATGCAATATTCAACAATATTAACTCTCTGACATTAATATTATATAATAATGATAATCATTACTATTTAGGTTTGGCGTGTTAAGAGTTCGTAATTTAGCAATATCATTTGAAGATAATCAAGTTTTAAAAGACTTTAATTTAGATCTTGAGAGTGGCGATATTTTTGCCCTCTTGGGGGATAGTGGAAGTGGAAAGAGCTGTGCACTACGGTTTATCGCAGGCTTAGATGATGCACAAAATGGTTCAGTTAGTTTGGATGCAAGCGCTCTGAGTGATCATGGTGAACACCAAGTGAAACCCGAGGCTCGAAAAATTGGCATGGTTTTTCAGGATTATTCATTGTTCCCCCACATGAATGTTTTTAATAATATTTGTTTTGGAATAGATGATTTTTCAAAAGTAGAAAAAGCCTCTAAAGTTAGTGAGCTTTTGGAATTGATTTGCCTTGAAGGTATTGAAAAAAAATATCCACACCAACTTTCGGGCGGAGAACAGCAACGAGTTTCTTTGGCTAGATCATTGGCAACTTCACCAAAATTACTATTATTGGATGAGCCATTTTCGAGCTTGGATAAATCTCATCGTGATCAATTGGTGAGAGAAGTGCGAGTTATTCTTAAAAAAGCAAAAGTGACCTCGATCCTGGTTACGCATGATGAAGCAGAAGCAGAAGCCTTTGCTGATAGAGTTGGAAAAATAGAGAAAAAACAGTTGCATATTAATTGATATTGTGTATCATATGCAAATGATACTGATTATCATTTGCAATAAAAAAACTATTTAACAATCATTTAACAATGCAACAACTCATGTTTACTAGGCGATTCGCGGTGTCAGCCATGGCACTAACAACTCTTTTAATGGGTTCAATGACTCAAATTCAGGCAGCAACAGATGATACTGTTACAGTCTATAGTTCGCGAAAAGAGCACTTAATTCAACCACTGTTTGAGCAATTCACGAAAGATACTGGTATTGAAGTTAATTACTTAACCGGTAAGGGCGGTGACTTAATTGAGCGTTTAAAACTAGAAGGTAAAAACACCCCAGCAGATATGTTTATGACAGTCGATGCTGGCGATCTTTGGTACGCAGGTACGCAGGATATTTTCCAAGGCGTAAAGACCGATGCAATTGTTAGCAACATTCCAACCTATTTAAGAGATCCTGATGGATTATGGACGGGTTTGTCCGTTCGGGCTAGAACCCTTGTATATAGCACTGATCGTGTTCATTCGACTCAGCTTTCTACTTATGCTGATTTGGCTGATAGTAAATGGAAAGGCAAGCTTTGCCTAAGAACCAGTAAAAAGATTTATACAAAATCTTTAGTAGCTTCAATCATTCATAATGAAGGCAAAAATAAGGCTGAGGAAATTGTGAGTGGCTGGGTAAAAAACTTGGCAGCTACACCACATGCTAAAGACTCGCACGTGATGAATGCCATCCTAGCTGGTCAGTGTGATGTTGGACTAGTGAATACATATTACTTTGGTCGTTTGATTGAAAAAACACCCGATGTGCCACTAAAACTTTATTGGGCAAATCAAGACACAACAGGGGTGCATGTTAATGTATCGGGTGCAGGTGTTACAAAACATGCTTCAAATTCACAGGGTGCAGTTCAATTATTAGAATGGTTGTCATCGGCTAAAGCCCAGTCAATTTATGGCTCATTGAATAAAGAGTATCCAGCGAATCAAAACATTGCTTCTGATGAAGTTGTGTCGGCTTGGGGTGGTTTCAAGAAAGACAATATGAATCTTTCTCTCGTTGGTCTTTTACAAGCAGATGCAGTCGCTTTAATGCAAAGGATTGGTTATAAATAATAAACAGATAAAATTTTCGATGAAACTCAAGCCTCAAAAGTGTCTTGGGTTTTTTGGTTTAAATTCTTCTATTTCTCTAGGACCTGATCTCAGTGGGCAGATTCTGCTTTAAATCAAATCTCTGGGTTTGTCTATTGGCACTCATAGTTGCAATGCCAATTTTTGTGGTTGCATCTGCCTGGCTACTTCCGGGTGGAGAGCTGTGGGCTCACTTTGCTCAAACCTTGCTATCAGACCTTGTTTTATCCACCGCCATTTTGTTAATTGGTGTTGGGTTGGGTGTTAGTGTTTTGGGGACAATACTAGCTTATTTAGTAGTCATGGTTGAATTTCCTGGGCGACGTTGGCTGGAGTGGGCTTTGTTTTTGCCTTTTGCCATTCCTGCTTACGTTCTAGCCTTTGTGTATTTAGGTGTTTTTGATTATTCAGGCTATGCCCAAGTCTGGATGAGGGAAATCCTAGGTTTGCCTGGTTTTGATATTCGCGCAGGCCATTGGGCTATTATCCTAACTTTTATTCTGGTGTTTTATCCCTATGTTTATATGATGGCGCGTGCATCGTTTAAGCGTCAAAAAATTCATATGATTGAAACTGGAAAAATGCTCGGCGCAAGCCCAATACGTGTTTTTTGGAAAATTTCAGTTCCTCTTGCTCGCCCTGCAATCGCTGCCGGTTTATTAGTGACGTTAATGGAAACCTTGGCAGATTTTGGTGTTGTTTCATTATTTAACTATTCAACATTCACCACTGCCATTTATTCAGCGTGGGGAGATTTTCGCTCGATTGAAGTGGCTGCTCAACTCGCATCTTTATTGGTTTTAGTTGCTTTCTTTTTGATTTACTTTGAAAGAAGAGCGAGAGGTAAGGCTAAATATTATTCAACTGATATTTCTCACATTCGACCTTATGTAGCAAGTGGTTGGATTGGCTGGCTTCTTTTCTTGTTTGTTTTTGCTGTCTTCATGCTCTCGTTTGCTATGCCGATATTGCAAATAATTATTTGGAGTATAGAAGTTTTCACCAAGGAGTGGAGTGCGAAGTATACTGATTTTTTCACATCAACAGCTATACTGACCTTAAGCGCAGCAGCACTAACTGTCACTGTTGCTACCATATTGGCCTTGCCAAGTAGCTGTAAAAACAACAGTAGAGTTTTGCAAATGTTGATTCGCTTTTCTACTTTAGGTTATGCTTTGCCGGGTTCGGTGATGGCGGTTGGTTTGATGTATGGAGTGCAAAATGTTTCATTAATTAATGAATACTTCGGCGGATCTTCTTTAAATTACTTATTGTTTGGCTCAATCACATTATTGCTTTTTGCCTATGTGTCTCGGTTTATGGCTATTGCTTACAATTCAGCCAGCGCTTCCAGTGAGCAAATCAAACCGGTGTTCGAGCAAAGCGCGAGACTATTGGGTGCTTCACGTTTTCGCTTAATTTGGCAAGTCTATTTACCAATGATGACACCAGGCATTTTGGCGGGTGCTCTATTGGTAGCGGTTGATGTAATGAAAGAATTGCCTGCTACCTACTTGTTGAGACCCTTTGGTTGGGATACACTAGCCATCAGAGTGTATGAACTAAGTGCCGAAGGGCTTTTCGAACGAGCAGCAGTGCCTGCGTTAATGATGGTCATATTTGGCGCGATTTTAATGCTTGCCTTTAATAAATTAGACAGCTCGAGATTGTAATAAAGTAGAGTCGGCAAATTGGGTAAAATATATTTATCATAATGATTATATTGCTTTTCAATGCGTAATGATTTACTCCAAATAGCAGGTGTTGAATGTGCGGCGATTTCAGCCGGCTTTAAATCAGCCCAACAATCCAGTTCAAATAGTAATTCCCATGATCAAAAAAAGCTAGATCTTTCCCTGGTAACTTTGATTGAGGGTAGTGTCACTGCTGCCGTTTTTACTCAAAATGTTTTTTGTGCTGCCCCTGTACTGGTTGCTAAAAATCATTTGCAATCCGATGTTCGAGCCTTGCTAATTAATAGTGGTAATGCGAATGCTGGTACAGGTGAAAAAGGTCTTGAGCATGCTTATCAGAGCTGTGTGGTATTTGCCGAGAGTCTTGGACTCAAGCCCCAACAAATATTGCCATTTTCAACCGGCGTCATTGGTCAGTTAATGCCTCTGGCGCCATTTCAACAGAATTCAGAAAAATTAGTTAAACAACTTTCTGCGGATAATATGAATCAAGTGGCAGAGGGAATATTAACAACAGATTTGGTTGATAAATGCCATTCAGAAACATTTGATATTAATGGAAAAACAGTAACACTGACCGGCATTGCCAAAGGTTCTGGCATGATTCGCCCTAATATGGCCACAATGCTAAGCTTTATTGTTACTGATATATGCGCCACCCAACAAGAATTACAAGCCTGTTTATTGACGGCTGTGAACCAATCCTTTAACCGCATTACTGTTGATGGTGACACTTCAACCAATGATGCTTGCACTGTAAGTGCAACTAATCAATCGAATATTCAGCTTACTGATTGTCGCGAAACTTTCCAGGCAGCCCTTAATAAGCTAACGCAAGATTTAGCGCATAAAATTGTTAGAGATGGTGAGGGCGCAACAAAATTTGTTGAGATATGCGCCAGTGGTTTGGTAACCAATAACGATTGCCTGGAAGTGGCTTATACGGTCGCCCATTCTCCATTGGTTAAAACAGCGCTTTTTGCAAGTGATGCAAATTGGGGGCGAATTTTAGCAGCGGTTGGCCGGGCAAAAGTTGATGGTCTTGTCATTGAGAATATTAATATTTTTTTGAACGAACTGCCAATCATTACAGCTGGTGAGCTCGATATAAATTACAGCGAGGAAGCAGGTAGCACTGAGATGGAAAAAACCGATATTGTAATCTGTATAGAGATGGGTGATAGCCCAACTTCCGAGAGTGTTTGGACGACGGATTTTTCTTACGACTATGTCAAAATAAACGCTGAATATCGAAGCTAATTATTAGCGTTTTTATCCTCAGTATTATCGATTATAAACTGCTTAAATCGTCTTGCAATTGGTGAGAGCTCCGCATCTTGATGATGCACGACATGCCAATGCCTGATAATGGGAAATGGCGCCACATCGAGCTGCTTTATAATGTTGTTATCGAGTTGCAGTTTCACTGAATGCTTAGATACAAAGCCAATACCGAGGCCAGCTTGAACCGCCTCTACAATTGCCTCATTAGAGTTAATTTCGATATCTGAATTGAAAGCTAGCCCAGTAAGCCTTTGAACAGTGATTCGTGTTCCTGAGCCCACTTCACGCGTTAGCAGCGTTTCTTTACTTAGATCTTTTATAGAAATTTTTTCTTTATTGAGCAATTTGTTGTCAGGGTGGGCAATAGCAATAAGGGGGTTTTCCATAAAAGCATTTGAGGTTAATGGAATGTCTTTTGGCGGTTCACCCATAATCACCAAGTCTGCCTTATTACCCCTTAAGTTGTCTAACAGGGCGCGACGGTTGGTCACATCAAGGTAGAAAGTCATTTGAGGGTAATGCTGCTTGAACTTAGAGAGTAAGCGAGAAATAAATGAGTTTGCTGTTGTGGCAACTGCAATTTGTAAGTGTCCAGAATCTGGATTGAGTGCATGCTCAATTTCTAGTTTTGAAGATTCAGCAATGCCAATTATTGTATTGGCAGTTTTGTAAATTTTTCTCCCAACAAAAGTGGGCGTAATTTTTTTACCACTGAGATCAAACAGTTTCACCCCAATATTTTCTTGTAATTGTTGCACTTGCATGTAAACGGCTGGCTGGGTTATATTGAGTTCTTTGCTTGCAAGAGTATAACTAGAAAGCCTTATCACTGCCTCAAAGCTATAGAGTTGTTTTAAGGTGTAATTGATCATGATATAACTATAAGTAAAGCTTATGATTTATTTAATATTTATTATTTTACATTATTTAATGACTCTATTATAATTAAGCTATTTTTTACAGAAAGGAAGTCCACAATGGATCAATCGAATAGATATGCTGATTTGTCTTTAGACGAAGGTACGCTAATCGCAGAAGGCAAACACATATTGGTTGCTTACACCATGACACCTGCAGAAGGTTATGGCTATTTGTCAACCGCGTCACACTTTGCGGCAGAATCCTCTACTGGTACAAACGTAGAAGTTTCTACCACTGATGACTTTACTAAAGATCTAGATGCAATGGTTTATGAGATCAATGAAGCTGAGGGTTGGATGAGGCTCGCTTATCCAAATGACTTATTTGACAGAAATTTGATTGATGGCCGCGCGATGGTTGTTTCTTTCTTAACACTGGCAATTGGTAACAACCAGGGTATGGGCGATGTTAAATGTGCACAGATGCAGGACTTTTGGGTGCCAAAGTCAATGCTTGATATTTTTGATGGGCCTTCTAAAGACATTACTGATCTTTGGAATTTATTAGGCCGTTCACGTACAGACGGTGGTTATATTGCCGGCACGATCATTAAGCCAAAATTGGGCTTGCGTCCTAAACCTTTTGCCGAGGCTGCTTATCAGTTCTGGCTGGGCGGTGACTTTATTAAGAACGATGAACCACAGGGAAATCAAGTATATGCTCGTATGAAAGATGTGACACCTTTGGTTGCTGATTCCATGAAGCGTGCACAAGATGAAACGGGTGAGGCGAAGCTATTCTCAGCTAATATCACTGCAGACGATCACCACGAAATGTGTGCTCGTGCTGACTACATTTTAGAAACTTTTGGTGAAAACGCCCACCACGTCGCTTTTTTAGTGGATGGTTATGTGGGTGGTTGCGGCATGGTAACAACGGCACGCCGTAACTATCCGAACCAATACTTGCATTACCATAGAGCGGGCCATGGTGCAATCACGTCTCCATCATCAGTTCGTGGTTATACCGCATTTGTATTGGCTAAGCTTTCAAGATTAATGGGTGCGTCCGGCATCCATGTAGGCACTATGGGTTATGGAAAAATGGAAGGTGGTGCAGACGATAGGAATATTGCTTACATGATTGAACGCGATAGTGCCGATGGGCCGTTCTACCATCAAGAGTGGTTTGGCATGAAGCCAACCACACCAATCATTTCAGGTGGAATGAATGCTCTACGCCTCCCAGGTTTTTTTGAAAACCTTGGTCATGGTAATGTTATCAACACTTCTGGTGGTGGCGCTTACGGTCATATCGATTCTCCTGCAGCGGGCGCAACATCGTTGCGTCAAGCATTTGAGTGTTGGAAATCTGGCGCCGACCCAATCGAATTTGCCAAGGAGCATAATGAATTTGCGAGAGCTTTCGAGTCTTTCCCTGGTGATGCAGATCTGTTATATCCAGGCTGGAGAGATAAGCTAGGCGTTCATAAATAACCTTTTGATTTACAAGTTAATGATTTTGTAAATCAGAGCAACAATGCCAAACAGCAGCACTTGATGCACAAGGTAGATAAGCAATGAGTGTTGGCCTAGATATTGGATGAAAGTTGAACGGTAGGTGATAATTTTTTTATGCCAAGGATTGTGGCCTAAATAAATACCGATAAAGACAAGAGAAAGCCATGGGAAAAGTGGGTAGAAATCAACGCTGGCTCCTGGTAAGTTGTCCGACAACAGAGCGCTTAAGAGAGATAAGTTGGGGAGATCAAAAAATCCTAAACTCAGGATAACAAGGCCAATCAGCAACGAAATATTGGGATATCGGACACAAGATACAGCGATTAGGCAAGAGGTCCAAATCAGATGTAGGATGCCAAAATATACCCAAGCATTTGGAAACATAAAGTAGGTGCCTAATGACACGGTCATAGCTGCCAAACCAAGGAGAGTCATCCGTTTGCTGAATTTAGCAACATTGAATTGTTGACCGTAAGCCAAAACAAGACTGATGCCGACAGAACTTAGAAATAGGAAAACAATTAAATAACGCCAGTAAGTCGTTATCCAGTGGCTATATAGCGGAATGTTAGTAAAACCAAAAAAGTTTAGATTGTAAATAAAATGAAAGGCAATCATCATTATGATGGCAACGCCGCGCATAAGGTCAAGTGAGTGGTCTCTGTTTTTCATTTTAAAGCATTTTTCCGGATTATTTATTTGCTGAGTTCTTTGACGAGTGAAGTGTTAATTTTCACATTAAAATAGCAAAAATAACTACTATTATCTAATAAATAAATTCTTGGAGTGTAATGATGGCAAATTTTGACATAAATCAGTTTAAAGTAGGGGAGCTGCCTTATTATCAAGCTCAATCCAATGAGGTTGTTCTCTATACTGCCGCATACCAATCTCGCTTGCCAGTGATGGTCAAGGGACCAACAGGTTGTGGTAAATCGCGCTTTATAGAGCATATGGCATATCAATTAGATAAGCCTATTATTACCGTTTCGTGTAATGAAGATATTACTGCTTCTGACCTTATTGGTCGGTTTTTATTGGATACAAATGGCACTAAGTGGGTTGATGGTCCGTTAACCATAGCAGCGCGTCACGGTGCAATTTGTTATCTTGACGAAGTAGTTGAAGCGCGCCAAGATACGATGGTGGTCATTCACTCACTAACAGATCACAGACGTGAGCTAATGCTGGATAAAAAAGGCGAGTTGCTCAAAGCTCACCCAGATTTTCAACTGGTAATTTCATACAATCCTGGCTATCAATCGCTGATGAAGGACTTAAAGCAGTCAACCAAACAACGTTTTGTGGCGATGGATTTTGATTTTGCTTGTGAAGAATTAGAAACTGATATTGTTATCCAAGAATCTGGTGTTGACAAGGCCACTGCTACCAAATTAGTACAATTCGCTAATACTACTCGAGCTTTAGTGGGGCACGGACTTGATGAGGGTGCCTCAACAAGATTGCTTAATTACGCAGGCACGTTAATCGTTGGCGGAGTCGATGTGAAGGATGCATGTCAGATGGCAATGGTAAAACCGATTACGGACGACGCCGAAGTGCGCGAAACAATGCGGACTTCAATTGAGGCGATCTTTGGCTAACCCAAGAGCTTAGCAGTCATGACAAAGTCTATCCAGCCTCGACAATTACACTGTGCTTTTGATTCAGTTCA
>CAWVVS010000044.1:0-8931 GCA_963933655.1 uncultured Candidatus Thioglobus sp.
CTGGTAGACACGCAGCCTTGAGGGGGTTGTAGCGCGAGCTGTGAGAGTTCGAATCTCTCCTTGGGCACCACTATAAAATCAAGTAACATCCGCTATGTGTGATTTATTGTACAATCACCTAAATTCTGGCGTGTATAAATGAGCTCAAATAAAAGACAACCCATACTTGGTATAACCTTGATGCTGGGCGCTATGATGGTCATCCCGATGTTGGATGTTCTTGCGAAAATGCTGACATCGGATTACCCCGTTCTACAGGTTACCTGGGCAAGGTTTGTTTTTCACACGCTTTGGTTGTTGCCATTTTTATTTTGGAAAAAGCTCTATTGGTGGCATATGCCAAGTCGACCTAAAGCCCAACTTCTGCGAAGTTTGATGCTAACTTTTGCCACCCTGTTTTTCTTTGGTGCAATCCAAACAAACCCAATACCGAATGTCCTCACAATGCTTTTTGTGTCACCATTGATTGTAGCAATATTGGCACCCTTTGTGCTGGGGGAGCATTTTGATATTTTCATTGGCACCGGCGTTCTTCTAGGTTTTGTGGGCATTATTATCGCCCTACAGCCTAATGCTGAACAATTTCAGCCTAGTCTGCTGTTGGGTTTAGGGGCTGGCGTGTGTTATGCGCTGTATATTATCTTAACTCGGCAGCTGAGTTTAAGCTCACCCCCCCTGCTTACTTTGTTCTATACAGCTTTAGTAGGTGCGGCTGTTCTCAGTCCATTGGTTGCATTTGTTTGGGTTGCACCTAGCTCTGGTGCGTTATTATTGATGGCTTTAATGGGTCTTGTTGCTGCTATTGGTCACTTTTTACTCATTAAAGCGTTTGAGTTTGCAACGGCATCTGAGCTAAGCCCATTTAATTATTTTGAGATTGTGGGCGCCACGATTCTTAGTTATCTGTTCTTTGATTTTTTACCAAACAGGCAGGGGTTAATTGGCCTTTTTTTAGTTATTGCCAGCGGCCTCTATGTAGCCTACAGAACAATCAATGTCAACAAAAATAGCCAACGAGAAACTGAAAGCACAATAGAAATGCCATGAAACGATTTATATGACTAAAGTGGTGCGGCACCACCCTCAGCAACTCTTTTTTCTACAAAGGCAGACAGCGCATCATCGATAGCTTCGTCGAGTTTTGGCTCTTCGTAGTCAACCAGCATTTTCTTCCAAATTTTATTGGCACGCTGTGTGGCGGTTTCAGAGCCAGCATCCTGCCAAGATTCAAAGTTGCGCCAATCAGAAAGAAGCGGGCTGTAGAAGGCGGTTTCATAGTTCTCCATGGTTTGTGCGGCACCAAAGAAATGGTTGGCGGGCCCTACTTCGGCAATTGTTTTAACACTGAGTGTTGAATCATTAATTTTTGCTGGTTGCATAAAGGCCATCATCATCTGAATCATTTCAGCATCAAGGATAAGCTTTTCATAAGAAGCGCAAAGACCGCCCTCAATCCAACCTAAGCCGTGCTTAACCCAGTTTACTTGTCCCAAAAGGCACGCCCATAACGACATTTGCGATTCATATGTTGCTTGCTCGTCGGGAGCGTTCGAGGCGTTCGCGTTCGAGGCCCTCAAGGGTACTTTGTATTTTCTCGCCAACTGGCCCGAAGCAATGGTGGCCTGGGTGTATTCTGGCGTGCCAAAGGCAGGTGAGCCAGACTTCATGTCAACATTGGAGGTAAAGCTGCCATAGATAGCTGGCGCACCAGGCTTGACGCACTGGTGAAAAGCGAGACCAGCAAGTGCTTCTGCATTTTGTTGCACCAAAGCACCAGCAACGGTGATGGGCGCCATCGCTCCGGCCAGGGTAAATGGGGTGTAGATTACAGGCTGGTTTCTGAGTGCCATTTCAATCGCACCTTCAAGCAGGGCTTTGTCGTATACCAGTGGTGAGTTGGCGTTAACCACCGTTGTCAACGAGGGCTCTTTCAGAAGTGTGTTCTCATCAATTCCACGACTGATGCGAACCATTTCAATAGCGTCTAACATGCGTTCGCTGCCGAGTGCATAGCCATGCATGGGCTTGGTGCTTAACCGCGCCATTGCTGAAACCGCCCTAAGGTGGCGAATACTTACATCAACATCGCAAGGCTCTACCGGGTAACCGCCTTGAGCATGGACCGTGTTAAGGTGTTCGCCAAGTCTAATCAAGTTGCAATAATCCTCAAAATTTCCAGGGATTCTACCCCTATCTAAGTCGGAAACATTGGGCGTGCTGGAGACAATAGAATAAACCACGCTACGACCACCAACATTAACATTCCTCTCGGCATGGCGGCCATGGAGCGTAAACTCACTCGGCGTTGTTGAGACCCTCTCCAGAACGAAATCAGAGTCAAAACGCACACGCTGGCCGTCAGGATCCACGTCTGCACCTGCGGATCTTAATATTTCTACAGCACGCGGAGATTGGATGTCCATACCAGTGTCGCGTAACACTTTGAGAGAGGCTTGGTGGATGGACTCGATTTCGTCTTCAGAGAAAATCGACATGGGCGTATACGGATTTTCTAACTGCCGATAGGGGGTTTGATGAAAGCTCTCCACAACTCTTTTTCCTTTGGAGCGGCCACGTCTCATAAAAACCTCCTGTTATCTTTGAAGTGATTATAGGAGTGTTTTATCTTGAGAAAAAAAGAATATTTGTAATTTTATTCAATTATTTATAGAAGCATATTTCACTTTTATTGGGCGCTGAAATTCCATTGGTCTTGGTCTGGAGCGTCGTTTTTGATCATTGTTTTGGCGCGTATAATAGCAAACAAAATAGTAAATTGAACCCAAACAAAGACAATGAAATGGCGAGCATCAACCGAGAAAAAATTCGAAGAATTTTCTGACTGGATTTTTGAGAACTCCAAAAAAACAATATTACTAGTGTTGTTAGCTGTTACAGCGCTTGGCTGGCAGTTGCCATCATTGACCATGGACACTTCGACCGAGGGGTTTTTACACAAGTCCGACCCAATGCGCATTGGCTATGACGTTTTTAGAGATCAGTTTGGTCGTGATGAGAAAGTGTTGTTGGCGATCAAAACAAGCAACATATTTGATATTGATTTTCTGCACAAACTTGAGAAATTTCACGAGGCTTTAGAGGCGGAGTTACCCCATATTAAAAAAGTAAATTCATTGATTAATGCCAGAAATACTTATGGTGTTGAAGGCGAATTGATTGTTGAACCTTTAATAAACCAACTTCCCACGACACAAATGGCTGTGGATACATTGAAGAAAACCGCCACCGCTAATAAGCTTTTTGACAACCTATTGTATAGTGAAGACTACACGATGACGGTCATCACTATTGACACCAAAACATATGCTGGTGGAATTGAGGTTGATTCGGTTGGCGAGTTGGATTTTGAGGATGAGTTGGACTTTAGTTTTGAAGTGGACTCCACTGTTGAATCTGCTCCCAAAGCATATCTTACCGACGCCGAAAATGACGAGATAATCATAATGGCCCAACAGGTTATGTCTCGTTTTGATGCTGAAGATTTTGTCATTTATATTACAGGCTCTGCAGCCATCGCCGGAATTTTTAAGCAGGCATTAAGCAGTGATTCTAAGACCTTTATCAGCCTCATGATGGTTATCATTATGATTGTTCTGTTTGCTCTATTTAGACGGCTGTCCGGCGTATTATTGCCCTTATGTTGTGTAGCCTTAACGTTGATATCCACACTCGCGTTGATGGCAGCTTTTTCAACACCTTTCACTATGGTTACCCAAATCATGCCAACCTTTTTATTGGCCGTGGTGACCAGCGCCAGCATTCATTTGCTGGCTATATTTTATAAAGATTATGATAAAACCAACAATAAAAAAGCATCGTTGCGTTATGCGATGGGCCATTCGGGCTTAGCTATAGCTATGACCTCATTAACGACAGCTGCGGGTTTGTGGTCCTTCTCTTTCTCAGGCGTGTCACCTGTGGCAGATCTTGGTCGCTTTGCTAGTATTGGTGTTTTGCTGGGCTTATTGTTTACTATGTTGTTTCTGCCGGCATTAATCGCATCCCTCAAAATAGTTAGTCGCCACACAAAAACTAATAACAGCGGACTAACTTTTATGGATAAGTCGCTTTTGGGTATTAGTAAGTTTGCAACAAGCCGAGCCAAACTAATTGTTATCACTAGTTCGGTGCTTATTGTTTGCAGTATTATTTTTGCCTCACAACTCAGATTCTCCCATCATCCACTAAAGTGGTTGCCGGAAGATAATTTTGCCCGCATTGCCACAGAAACGGTCGATCAAACTCTTAATGGCTCACTAACACTCGAGGCCATTATTGATACTCAAGAAACAAACGGCCTGTACAATCCGGCCGTTTTACGAGCAATTGACAAAATAGCTAATAATATTAATACAATTGCTACTGGCGATATGTTTGTTGGTAAGGTCATTAGTTTTGTTGATATTATTAAAGAGACCAATCGAGCGTTGCATGAAAACAGGCTTGACTATTACACCATACCGGATGATGCAGACTTAATTGCCCAAGAGTTTGTACTTTTTGAGAGTAGCGGTAATAACGATCTTAATGATTTTGTGGACGACAGTTATTCAAAGGCACGAATAACACTCAAAGTGCCTTGGAACGACTCGCTTGAGGGTAAGGCATTTATTGATAGGGCGCAAGTGTATTTTGACCGTGAGTTTGAGGGTCTAGCAACCGTCACCTTTACCGGGATTGGCACATTAATGACAGTCATCTTTGAGCAGGCTATATACAGTAGCGCAACTAGCTATTTATTGGCTTTTACGTTGATTACGGCGTTGATGGTGCTTTTGGTGGGTAATGTAAAAATTGGGCTGATAAGCATGATACCGAACTTGCTGCCAATTATTTTTTTGGCGGCGATTATGGTGGTATTTGAAATGCCACTGGACATGTTTACCCTCTTAATTGGCGCCATTGCTCTTGGCTTAGCAGTGGACGATACGGTGCACTTTATGCATAATTTCAGGCGTTATGAAATGCAGTATAACGATGTTGATAAGGCGGTAGAGCTAACATTAATGGGCACTGGAAGGGCCATCACACTTACCTCTATTGTTTTGGCTCTGGGTTTTTTGGTGTTGACATTTTCCAGCATGAACAACATGTTTAATTTTGGCGTCTTGACAGCAAGCGCGATCTTAGTGGCATTGCTGGCCGATTTTTTTTTAATGCCAGCTATTATGAAGTTGATTATCAAAAACAAGAAAGACTTATAGGCCCTCTTTCTCTGAATCAAAAAAAGGCGCCAATGGCGCCTTTTTAGAACTTACAATGAAAGAGTTAAACTTGCGCTTGCGCCATTACCTCTTCAACAAAGTTATCAATTTTCTTTTCGATACCTTCGCCTACTTCGAAACGAACAAAAGACTCAACCTCGGCATTGTTTGCTTTTACAAGAGCGCCAACCGTTGTGTCCGGGTCTTTAACGAAAGATTGACCGTAAAGCGTTACTTCGCCAACAAACTTTTTCATTCTGCCAACAATCATTTTTTCAATGATGTTGTCAGGCTTGCCACTTTCTTTTGCTTGCTCGATAAAGATTGCCTTTTCTCTTTCAAGAAGGTCGTTTGAAAGTTGGTCTTCGCTAACGCACTCTGGCTTAGAGGCGGCAATGTGCATTGCAACATCTTTCGCTAGGTCGCCATCATTGCCCGAAAGCACACTTACCACAGCAATGCGTTCGCCGTGCTTGTATGCGCCGATAACGCCATCGCTTGTTTTGATTGTTTGAACGCGTCTAACAGAAACATTCTCACCAATTTTGGCGATAATGTCTTCTCTCGCCTTTTCAACGGTTTCACCAGACTCTAGTGTTTGAGTCAAAAATGTTTCAACATCAGCTGGTTGGTTTTTAAGCGCCAAAGCACCTAAAGTGTTAACAAAGTCAATGAAAGCATCGCCTTTGGTTACAAAGTCAGTTTCAGAGTTAACCTCTAAAATAATGGCGGTCTTTTTATCGTCACTCAGAGTAACGTTAACCAGGCCTTCAGATGCGATACGGCCCGCTTTTTTGGCGGCTTTTGCGGCACCTGAAGCGCGCATTAGGTCGATTGCCTCTTCCATGTTGCCATCAGTTTCCATAAGGGCTTTTTTGCAGTCCATCATGCCTGAACCCGTTCTTTCTCTTAGTTCTTTAACTAAAGCGGCTGTAATTGCCATATTTTTGTCTCCTGTTATTACGCTTCTTTGCTTTCAGTAGTTTTTTCATCCACTGGTGCAACAACAACTTCGGCTGCTACAGGTTTGCTAGCAGGGGTTGCAGCCTCGGGGGCTTTTGCTTTATCTGCTGCCGGCTTTTTAGCAGCAGGCTTGCTAGCAGGGGTTGCAGCCTCGGGGGCTTTTGCTTTATCTGCTGCCGGCTTTTTAGCAGCAGGCTTGCTTGCTTTAGCTGTTGCTTTTGAAGTGGCAAGAGAGGCTTTTGCCTCTAGCACTGCATTTGCAATTTCTCTCGCATAGTAGCCAATCGCTCTAATAGAGTCGTCATTACCAGCAATAACGTAGTCAATGCCGTCTGGGTTATGGTTTGTGTCAACAACACCAATGATTGGTAAGTGCAGTGTGCGCGCTTCGCGAACAGCATTTTTCTCGTGACCGATATCGATAACAAACACAACATCAGGAATGCCGCCCAAATCTTTGATACCACCTAAGCTACGCTCAAGTTTTTCCATTTCTCTGGACATCATCAAAGCTTCTTTTTTGTTGAACTGGGTAAAATTCTCTTCAGCTAGGAATTCAAGGTCTTTAAGGCGCTTAATTGAGGCCTTAATGGTTTTGTAGTTAGTCATCATTCCGCCCAACCAGCGATGGTTGACGTAAGGCATACCACAACGAATAGCCTCTTCTTTCATGATGTCACTTGCCGCTCTTTTTGTACCAACAAAAAGAATAGAGCCGCCTGCAGCTGCAGTCTTGCTCGCAAAGTTCAATACGTCATTGAATTGCGGGAGTGTTTTTTCTAAATTGATAATATGAACACCGTTACGTGTTCCGTAGATGAAAGGTTCCATTTTTGGGTGCCAAAAACGGCTGCGGTGACCAAAGTGTACACCGGCCTCTAACATTTTCTTCATTGATGCTTTCGCCATGTTTTCTCCTGGGTTAAGACTTCCACGTCGCCTAACAATCAACCCCTATTAAAGGGCACCCTGATTGTTATTGGGGCTCTGTGTGATACATTAAATAATCAAGCAGTAACAAATGTTAAATGCTTGCCTTGTTTTTTAACAAAAAAAAACAGAAGTTGTTATTGCTAAAAGCCCGATATTATCCCATACTTTTGTTGTTATGACAAAGAGTTGGCTGGCGGCTGTTTTTGATACAGCAAGCTTCTTGCCTTCGAGTATTAACGGGAGGTTATCTTTTCAACCCCGCCTCAAAATCTTCCTTGAACGCATCTATAGGGTCGGGTTCACACTCCAGTTTGGCTCTTAAAATTGCCCCCTCCCAGCCAATCCAAAACAGTTTGGCTTTTGCTGCACAATTGATGTTTGGTGATATTTCGCCATTTGTTTGAGCTTTAAGTAAACAAACCTCTGTTTTTTTCTGCCACTTGCAAAGCACATCTACGAGTTTTTGTCTAAATACAGTCGGAAGAACAGTAATTTCCTGGCCCAAGTTGCCAATCAAGCAGCCACGATCAAAATTGTGTCGTACCATATTAGTGCGCGCCTCCATAATAAAATCGTTAATACGCTCCAAAGGTGTGCGAGCTTCGTTTAAATACGACCTATCTAGCATTTTGGCAAAAAAGTCGTCGTAAGCGTCAATCAAGGCCAGACCAAACAATTCCTTGCTGTCATAGTAGGCGTAAAAAGAACCTTTGGGTAGTCCTGCTTTTTTTGTAACTTCATCCAACCCTGTTGCCTTAAAACCTTTCTGAGTTAAAAGAGAAACACCGGAAAATATTAGTGATAGGCGATTTTCTTCAGTTTCTTCGAGGTTTTTTTTGGGCCTGCCACGCTGTTGCTTTGTAATAATTTCCTTATTCATGAGTTTTGATGTGTGGAGCTTCTTGCTTGGCAAATGGTTTGTTTGTGTTAAGTGTTTTAGTAGTATTAAGCATAATTTTGTCTAGTCATGCTCGTCACCACTTTTATTGAGCGGTGCAAGTTCATCCCTCGCCAGCCTATTGGCAGCCTCTAAAAGCGTGGGAACAATCTCAGAAACATCGTTATTATTCAGTAGCACTTCATTTAAAAGAAATTGCATTTCACTTACTGGCGCTGTATACATAAGTTTAATTTATTGGTTTAATAATGTTTTACGCAAAGCGTGTTTTTGAACTTTCCCCGTTGCTGTTTTGGGTAACGGGCCAAAGATAATTTTTTTTGGGCTTTTAAATTTGGCCATATTTTCTTTACAAAATTGAATCAGGACGCCCTCAGTAGTAGTCGAGCCGGGCTTAATCTCAACAAAAGCACAAGGCACCTCTCCCCAAAGCTCATCGGGCATGGCAACCACGGCCGCTTCGCCGACATCAGGATGTTTGTATAATACATTTTCAACCTCAATGGAGGAGATATTTTCGCCACCCGAAATAATAATGTCTTTTGAGCGGTCTTTAATTTGTATATAGCCGTCACTATGCACAACAGCCAAATCACCACTGTGAAACCAGCCTCCTGCAAAAGCTTCATCGGTTGCTTCAGGGTTGTTTAAGTAGCCCATCATACAGGTGTTTCCACGAATGACAATTTCACCGATAGTTTCACCGTCAAAAGGCACTAGATTGCCACTATTTTGGTCGATTACACTAACATCTTCTGTCATCGGAAAGCGCACACCTTGCCTTGATCTAAGCTGGGCCTGCTCATCACTTGACTTTGACTGCCACTCTGCCTGGGGTGCGGCTTGAAGTATGTGACCGTAAGTTTCGGTAAGACCATAAACGTGCATAACGTCAAAACCCATTGCCATCAT
>CAWVVS010000045.1:0-8907 GCA_963933655.1 uncultured Candidatus Thioglobus sp.
CTCTGCCCGTTCTATGATTTTTTTCAACAAAGCTAACGACACGCCCAGCAATATATGTACCGGTCGCTATCTCAACGCCGTACAAATTCAATAGAAAGTATAAAGCAGTTATGGTTAAACTATTGAAGTTCTTTCAAGTTGGCAAAATAATCCAATGCACCCGGGTTTAACAATGCCTCTTTATTATCGATCTCTTTACCCTCAACAATGGCTTTGACGGCCAGTTCAACAATTTTTCCGCTGAGCGTTCTAGGAATTTCTGGCACAGCAATGATCACCTTTGGGTTGTGATGTGGAGTGGTATTTTGGCGTATTTGAGTGCGAATTTTTTGCTTTAATTGATCATCAAGCGCCGCCCCTTCAAGCAGAGTCACAAAAAGTACAATGCGTACATCACCTTGCCATTGCTGGCCAATAACCAATGCCTCACTGACCTCGTCCACAACTTCCACTTGGCGGTATATTTCTGCCGTACCAATACGAATGCCGCCAGGATTTAACGTTGTATCAGAGCGCCCATGAATGACCACGCCGCCTCGGTCATTAATTTCAAGGAAATCTCCATGACACCAAACACCATCAAAGCGTTCAAAATAAGCAGCGCGGTAACGCTCACCAGTTGGGTCATTCAAAAAACTAATTGGCATTGAAGGGAAGGGCGCTTTGCAAACCAACTCACCTTTTTCACCAATCTGCGAATTACAATCACTATCCCACGACTCAACTGCCATACCTAAGCCACGACACTGAATTTCTCCTCTGTAAACTGGTAGTACGTTCGCTCCCAGAACAAAGCATGAAACGATATCAGTACCACCAGAAATCGAAGACAGACAAATGTCTTGTTTTATGCTCTTATAAACATAATCAAAAGCTTCTGGCACCAATGGCGAGCCGGTTGATAGCAGGGCTCTTAGTGAGGATAAATCATAACCTTCGCTGGACATTTTAGCCTTGCGAAGTACGTCGATGTATTTGGCCGAAACCCCTAAAATATTGATTTTTTCAGTCTCAATTAATTCAAAAAATCGCCAATACTTCGGGTAAAGGGGTGCGCCTTCATATAATATCAAAGTAGCGCCACTAGCAAGCGCAGAGACCATCCAATTCCACATCATCCAGCCACACGTTGTGGCGTAGAACAAACGCTCACGTGGCTTAAGGTCAAGATGCAAACGGTGCTCTTTTAGATGCTGGAGTAAAGTGCCCCCAACGCCGTGAACAATACACTTTGGTACGCCCGTTGTACCCGAGGAGAATAATATATACAATGGATCATTAAAATCAAGCTGTTCAAAAACCAAATCACTGGCCACGTACTCTTTCTGGATCTTATCAAAACAAACAGTGATGTACGCATGATTCACGCCATTATTAAGTAGAGGCATCATGATGGTGGTTTTAACACTAGCCAAAGCACTAAGCACGGCTTGGTTCTTCTCAAACATGTCAAAAACATTGCCTTTGTGTAAATATCCATCAGTAACGAACAACATTTTTGGCTGCACTTGCGATAAGCGATCAACCACTCCAGGTACGCCAAAGTCAGGAGAGCAGGATGCCCACACGGCGCCTAAGCTTGTTGTTGCCAACATGGCAATAATAGTTTTTTCAGTATTGGGCAAATAGGCTGCTACTTTATCGCCTTTTTTAATACCCATATTTTTTAGATAACTTGCTAAAGATGCCACTTGGCTCTTCAGGTCTTCATAGCTAAGGCGAATCGTTGTGTTGTCCTCAGAAATAAAAACGATCGCTTCATCGGCATCAAAGCCTTTGGATAGCAAATTTTCGGCAAAATTCAACCTTGCATCGGGAAAAAACCTTGCTCCAATCATCTCATTGGCATCAGTTAGGATTGTATTGCCTTTATTACTTGCACGTACCTCACAAAAATCCCAAAAGTGTAACCAAAAATCAGCAATATTTGCCACTGACCATTGATACAGTTGATGATAGTCAGGCAGATTCTGGTCAATAGATGCGTTGACATAAGACCTAAATTCAGTCATCTGAGACTGATCAATAAGGATTTGTGACGGCTGCCACAGTGGGGGTTTTTCTTTTTCCATTGGCGGTGTACGCGATCAACAACAATAGTAAATTATGTTACCCATACACCTTGATCTTGCTTAGTCTTTTTTATAACAAAACGAATAAGAGTGTCGATGTTGTTTTGATAGGGCATTAAGTCACCCTATTGATAATAACGCCATCATTTCATCAACACTAGTACTCTTCACTAAAACGAGTATTTTCACTCACTTGCATTTTCAAGCGAATTTGATCAACTATAAAGAGATAGACAATTACCGGCTGGCTAATTCGAGCTCTTCAGAACGCAATTGAGACAAATTTTGTCGATAATCGCTGGGCGAACTTTGATAGTGTTTCTTATATGACCTGGAGAAAGCCGAAAGACTATTAAAGCCTGTTCGAATGGCAATTTCCTGCATCGATAACACCGTATCAGTCACGTATTTTCGTGCGCGCTGTAGTCTTAGACGTAGATAATAAACACCAGGCGAACATTGCAAGTGCTGTTGAAACAATTTCTCCAACCTTCGACTCGACATCGCCAATTGCTCTGCCACATTAACAATTGATATGGGTTCATCGATATGTGACTCCATGATACGAATTGCTTTGGTTACTCGGGGCTCGCAATCATTCAGCAATCCTAGTGAAACGACCGGCTGTGCATCGGTAGAAAAATGTGTTTCATCATAGACAAAAACACTTGCCACCTCTAAAGCAAGCGTATAGCCCAGTCGAGTACGAATAAGGTACAGCATAAAATCAAAAGTGGGCGAGGCGCCCCCAATGGTAAAAATTGGATGATCAACAACGAAACGATCTGGTTGTACATTGGATTTGCGAAAACGACTAGAGAAGTCTTCTAAACCTTCCCAGTGCGTGGTCACATTTTTTTCTTCCAGTAGTCCTGCCCTACCTAAAATCCATGCACCAGTATCTACACCCCCTAATGCTTGAAAGCGTGGGGCAATTCTGCGAATTAATGCAATTTCATCCGAACTGATATAGTCGTACTGATTAAATCCAGAGACAATAAACAGAACATCACCCGCCGTGTCGATATTCAGTACTTCATCAGGTGTAATTTTTATACCGCAAGTGCAGCTAACCGGATTTTCATCGGTTGCAACAATACGCCACGTGAAACATTGGCGTTCAGATAAACGGTTGGCAGCACGCATTGGGTCAATAATAGAAGCCAGCACCATCATTGAAGATTCTGGCAGTAAGAGCACCGTTACGTTAAGCGTATCCTCCGTATGTGAATAAATATTCATTTCGTATTATGTAGAATTTATGACGTATAAAGTATAGCATGACGACAACCGAGCAGTAACATACTCGTCAATAGTGCTATGAAATCTTTCATGTAAGCACACCCTCATTAATGGAGAAGCAAACATGGCAGGTCTACAATCCTCAAAAGAAATCTTTATTACTTGCGCTGTAACCGGCTCTGGCGATACGATAGGTCGCTCAGACAAAATTCCGATTACCCCTCAAGAAATTGCAGATTCATGCATTGCATCAGCAAAAGCCGGTGCCGCCATTGTTCACATCCATGTACGCGACCCAAAAACAGGCGCTCCCGCTAGAGACCCTGCACTTTATGAGGAAGTGATGAATATCATTCGTGAATCGCAAGTTGACATGGTGCTCAACTTTACAGCTGGTATGGGCGGCGATATGGTGTTTGGTTCGGCAGAAGAGCCTTTGCCTCTAAACAGTGAAGGCACAGATATGGCAGGCGCAACTGAAAGGCTTGCGCATGTTCGGAACTTATTGCCAGAAATTTGCACCATTGATTGCGGCACAATGAACTTCGGCGAAGGCGACTATGTCATGACCAATACGCCTACTATTCTTCGAGAAATGTCAAAACAAGTACAAGCGTTAGGTGTGCGCCCTGAAATCGAATGCTTTGATACCGGCCACCTACAGCTTGCTATGTGGCTAAAAGAAAATGGCTGGATCGATGATCCTGTGATGATACAATTATGCATGGGCATTCCTTGGGGTGCACCAGATGACCTACATACAATGATGGCGATGATCTCAAACGTACCTGATGATTGGACATTCTCAGCATTTTCCATTGGACGCAACCAATTACCGTACGTAGCGATGGCTATTTTGGGTGGCGGCAATGTTCGAGTGGGTCTTGAAGACAATATTTATCTTAAAAAAGGCGTTTTAGCCACAAACAAAGATTTGGTAGAAAGAGCGGTGCAAATTGCTCAAGGTATGGGCGTCAAGATACTAAGCCCTGCAGAAGTTCGGGAGAAAATGCAACTACAAAAGCGCTGGGGATAAAATGAAATCGATTCAAACTGCTGCTGTTATTGGCGCCGGTGTTATTGGCGCCGGCTGGATTGCGCGCTTATTGCTTAATGGTATTGATGTTAATGTCTTTGACCCGTCACCCGACGCTCCGGAGAATACTAATAAAGTTGTTAATAATGCCGCAAGGGCCTATGCCAATCTCCATACTGTTCAGCTGCCAAAAAAAGGCAAGTTAAGCTTCAAAGATAGCGTTTCTGAAGCGACAAAAAATGTCGCAATCGTCATTGAGGCTGTGCCTGAACGACTGAACATGAAACTAACTGTTTATCGTGAAATCGAACTCAGCACCTCGATAGATACCATCATTACCTCGTCCACTTCGGGCATTTTACCAACTGATTTACAGGCTGAGTTGCACAACCCTGAGCGCTTTGTGGTCGCACATCCATTTAATCCAGTTTATTTGCTGCCGCTTGTAGAAATGGTTGGTGGCGAGAAAACCAATGCAACAACAATTGAACGTGCCAGTGATATCTTCGAGTCGATTGGGATGTTTCCACTGCATATTAAAAAAGAAATACCGGCTTTTATTGCCGATCGACTACTGGAGTCAGTTTGGCGTGAAGCCCTATGGCTGGTGAATGATGGTGTCGCCACCACCCAAGAAATTGATGATGCTATTCGCTATGGTTTTGGCCTGCGTTGGGCGCAAATGGGCTTGTTTGAAACCTACCGATTAGCGGGCGGTGAGGCTGGCATGCGCCACTTCATCTCGCAATTCGGACCTTGTCTTGAGTGGCCATGGACCCACTTAATGGATGTCCCAGAGTTTACGGAAGAATTGGTTGATAAAGTCTCCAACCAGTCGGATGAACAATCGGGCATGCATTCGATTCGTGCTCTAGAGCAAAAACGAGATGATAATTTGGTCGACATCTTAAAAGTATTGAAAGACAACCGCTGGGGTGCTGGCAATACACTGCAAGCATTTGAAGACGAACTTGTAAAAAATATCGAAACAATCGATTTTGCAGATCGCAACCTCAGCCAACCGATTGACACCTACGCAACAACTGTCCCGCAAAAATGGGCTGACTATAACGGCCACATGAATGAAACCCATTACCTCGAATGTTTTTCCAATGCAGCCGATAAAATGATGGCTATCGTTGGTGCTGATAAGGCTTATATCGCTAAAGGAAACTCATTCTTTACCGTAGAAACACACATCAGACACCTAGACGAGGTGCTTGTCGGTGAGGGTGTGAGTGTTTCAACACAGGTAATATCTGGTGGTGGCAAAAAATTTCATATCTTCCATTTCTTATACCACCAAGATGGTCGACTACTGGCTACTGGCGAGCAAATGCTTCTTCATGTCAACCTTGAATCTAGGGCGGCATGCAATCCAAACGAATTGGTCAGTGAGCGAATTGCCGCTATCAGCTCAGCGCATCAAAACTTGGCTTCACCGGACGGTACTGGACGCGCTGTCGCACAAAAACTTTAGGGGCTTAACAACACTCAAATAAATGGGTAGCGGCTACTGTTATTTAACAATTTCAAGAATAAAATGGGGCACAGCCCTTTTATCCACTTTCTGCATTATTTTCGCTTCATTTCAATAATTTCTGAAATTTTAGCTCGTCATCTTGCTAAAGCACTAAAAACAGCCTGTTAAACCCCTTAAACAGCCTTTTTTGATTCATTCTGCCCCTTCAAACAATCCATATTGAAAATTCCCTAAATTTTTGTTATTTATTTCAGTAATAAAATGGGGCGTGGTTTTTGAGCCATTCCCTTTACAAGTCAACACAAATAATACTTTGTGCAATAGTGCGGGAATATTTTGGTTGTTTGCACGCACTCGAGGGCAAGTTTCGCACTACGACGTCTTCTTTCGGTCGCCTTACTTCAGCATGCTGGCAATGGAATGCGTAACCTCAGCACGGGAAGCTTTTGAATCCAGTCTTGTACCAAAACTCAAGCCAACAGGTCTTCTTAAAGTGAATTCTTGTTGCCTTCTAACTTCTTTGGGTGCAATGGACAAAAGGTCCCCCCACATATTGTTAATCGCAAAAGGCACCACGGTTACTTTTGCATCAGTCTCTTTTAATATTCTTTCAAAACCACGCATTAAAGGCGCAAACTCACCATTTATAGAGATACCTCCTTCGGGAAATATACACACCGCCTGGTTATTTTCCAATGCCTGAACAATATTTTTTATAGCGCCTCGACTGCTCTCAGGTTGAATACTAATCACACTTAGCCTCTTAAGGATAGACCTTAATACGGGCCAATCGTAATAGGCTGCATGCATAACAAAACAGACGGTTCTGCGCAATGTCCACTGTACAAAGATAAAGTCAATCCAAGATATGTGGTTACCCAAAAGCAAAACAGGGCCGCTTTTTGGCACTTGCTCTGCACCGGTTATGGTCAAACGATAACGCACCCCAAAAACGAGCCTTACCAAAAATCTTCTCACAGTGAGTCCTTTGTAACATTCATTTTAAATTTGATAGTGAGGGTCTTTTTTCTTATTACAAAGCATAATTTTTGAGGCTCTACTTGTTGTCTAGTAAGATAATTTAACGCAGGAAAAAGGAAAAGACCTCCCATCCCAAAGGGCTGAGGTTAAAAAAGTTAAAAAATGAATGCTGTAAAGATCTCTTAGTAAATTGACTTGAGTTTTTTCAGTATCACAGTAAAGCCAACCAGTGCAATGACTGCGTTTAAGTAAAGTATATATTCACTACTCACATTGTTATAAGCCACATACCCAGTTATAAATAACAAGCCCGTCATTGCAATATTTTGCACCCAATTTTTCCCCGCAATAACGCTGCCCAAGTTATCGGGCGAAGCATTTTTTTGAATCAAAGCATTCAGTGGCACAATTAACATGCCTGCACCTATGCCAAAGACAAATATTGTCATTACCGTTAACACCAAGCCCAAACTTATAACGTCACCCATCAACTCAAAACCAAGCGATGTTTCAGTTAAAAATTCTGGCACAGAAAAAGCAGGAATTAACGCCGCACAAATAATGAGAATAATCGCGCCATAATAAACATTGTTCACCTTGATGCCTTTTTGGCTGTTTCTACTAGAGGCGTATGAACCAATAATAATGCCAACAATTGAAATTGCCATCAATAGGCTGAGTAAGGCCACGCTCTCAATGTGTAAATTTGCTTTGGCGTGGGCCGGCAGAACCGCGAGCATATTTTGGGAAATACTCCAAAACACTGCCGTTCCGAGTATTGCATACCAAGTCACTTGGTTTTCTCTCAATTTACGCACATTCTCTTTGAGATAACCCTCAAGGAGCCATTTTTTGATAGAAAAGCTGGTTTTTTTGTACTCTGTTGCATAATACCCCAAACCAAAAGTTGAGATAAATTCTATCACCGACAACCCAACCAGCACCCATGCCATTGGAGCAATAACTTGTAGTATTTCTCCAGGACTTGCAAAAACGTAATTCTCTGGCATTTGTGCCAAATAATCTGCTAAGTACACTTGTTCAAAAATGATTGGCGCAATAGCGGTTGCCAGCAAAATCGACATTAGAGTAACTGACATTAGATAAGCGTTGCCAATACTAAGGCCCTTTTCACCCAAGCACTCTTTAATATAGCCATACTTAGCTGGTGAATAAATGGCACTTTGTGTTGCTAGTAATAATGTAAGACCAAAAGCCAACTCAAACTCACCTTGATAATAGGCATAAGCAATTCCCAACGTAATAATAACCGCAGCAAAAGCAGCCCAACGCATAATATTAGACTTGGCAAATTTATCGGAAAGATAGCCAGAAAGCGTAAAAAGGAAAATAAAAGGCAGGAGGATCATTGCGCTAATAGCGGCGGTCATGATGATTTGGGTTGATTCGTTATACAAATATTGCGGCCCATCACCACTTAACTTATAGATCGTACTAATAATTATTTGCTTGTGCGAAACATCGACAAATGCATTAACAAATAAAATGACCAAGTAAATAGAAAAAACTCCGGCCCTGTCTTTTAAATTAAATGCTTTTTTCACCATTTTTCTTCTCCATTGTCTATTACAGCGCTATCTACAAAAGTGATGATTATGACACAATCTAAACAGAGCTGAGCGCTAATACAACTGGATAAAATATGACTGATGTTTGAAAGTGGCAATTTAGGCAAAAAACAGCCCGTATTGAAAATAAAGACTGCTTCGCAGAGCCAAAACTTTTGTTACTTATTTTAGAAAAAATACATAGTGCCACTTTATCAAAGAGTGAACAACCCTTGCTACTTGAAAGCGACTATTTTGCCAAAATCGAGGCGTAAGGAATTTGAAAAATGGGAACTTATGTTTATAAGTGACCGTTATTGAAAATTTCGACAACAAAGATATTGGTAATAAGCACGCTTTAAAATTCGATGCCTTCGATTTCAGCGATAGTATGAATATCTTTATCGCCACGACCTGAAAGGTTAATGATCATTGTCTTATCGCTTGACCATTGTTGGGCCAATTTAATGCCATACGCCACCGCATGTGAAGACTCAAGGGCCGGTAGAATGCCTTCAACTTTTG
>CAWVVS010000046.1:0-8499 GCA_963933655.1 uncultured Candidatus Thioglobus sp.
TCCACAACTACGCGTTTGACTTGAGCTAAACTTTCAACGGTGTCAATACCACCTAAACCCAAATGGTCAGCAGTGACATTGATGCAGGCCGCAACATCAGATTTTTGGAAGCCCAATCCACTGCGTAGAAGTCCTCCACGTGCGGTCTCCATGACTGCAAAATCAACGGCTGGATCACGCAACACAATTTGTGCAGCAGTCGGACCAGTCATGTCACCTTTTACGCTGAGTTTGCCATCGACATAAACACCATCAGTTGAAGTCATACCTACTGTGTGGCCACTGGCCTTCATGATGTGCGCCAACATACGAGAAGTGGTGGTTTTGCCGTTCGTACCAGTAATGGCAGCAATAGGGATGCGACTTGATGAGCCGACAGGAAAGAGCATATCGATTACTTTGCCTGATACATCACGTGGTGTGCCTTCACTAGGGGCAACGTGCATACGAAAGCCAGGTGCTGCATTAACTTCCACAATAGCACCACCAATCTCTTTATAAGAGCGACTTATATCATCGGTGAGAAAGTCCACACCACCGACATCCAATCCTACAGCCATAATAGCGCGAACCGCCATATCTCGGTTATCAGGATGAATGACATCTGTTAAATCGATCGCAGTTCCACCTGTTGATAAGTTGGCTGTAGAGCGCAAATAGAATATATCACCCTTTGGTAGTATTGTGTCTTGATTAACCCCGCCTTCTGTCATCAGCCGTTGTGCCTGAGTATCGAGCTCTAGATTGGTCAGTACCTTTTCGTGGCCAATGCCACGTCGTGGATCACTATTAACAATCTCAATAAGTTGAGCTATGGTGAGTTTTCCGTCACCAATCACATTGCCAGGCACGCGTTTTGCTACAGCGACCAGTTCGTTATTTACCACCAGCATACGGTGATCAAAACCAGTAATAAAACTTTCGACCAAAATAGCATTTCCTTTGCCTTGATTTTTGGCTTCGCCAAAGGCAGTGATTATTTGATCATCTTCAGTAAGGTTAATTGATACGCCACGACCATGGTTAGCATTTAATGGCTTTAACACCACTGGAAAGCCAATCTTATGAGCAGCTCGTACCGCTGCTTTTTCGCTGTAAACCATGAGCTGTAATGGCACAGGCAAACCAAGTTTGTGTAACAAATTATGCGTGTCTTCTTTATCGCATGAAATCGCTACGGCTATTTGAGGTGTTTTACTAGTAATAGTGGCTTGAATTCGTTGTTGATACTTTCCCTGACCAAACTGCACTAAACTGTATTTATTTAAACGCATCCAAGGAATTTCACGCTCTTCAGCAGCTTTAACTAAAGAGCCAGTACTGGGTCCGAATTCTTGTTTTTGGGCCGATAAGATAAATTCTTTAAGTTCATTTTCCCAATCAAAATCATTGTCAAAATTGTAATCAACTTTTTTCTTAAGTTGCTTGGGAAGCAGATGCATGAGTAGGCGTAACGCCAATTGTCCAGCTTCCAATCCAACATCACTTTGATGGTAGGCATAGACCATATTGTACTGACCTAAGTCACCCGAAGACCGGGTGCGGCCAAAGGTAACATCAGAGCCAGCAACACTCTGAATTTCAAGTGCGCAATGCTCCATCACATGTCCCAGCCAAGTGCCCTCATCTTCGCGTAAGCGGCGAACAAATCCACCGGTTTTGCGATAAGAGCATCCATGACTCTCCAATCCTGGCAGGGCTTCTATCAATGCGTCTATAAATGGCTGACCAATTTTTGCCGATGGCCATTGCTCTAAAACACCTAAATCAATAAGGTGACGGATAACTGGAAAACTGGCCCAAGTATTAGGACCAACGAAAACATTGGTAGAGAGAATTTTCATAATATTAAATTTTCTTTTTTAAGGAACCTCGTTTGGTGGATACGCCTGACGTTTGTTTAAATCGTAATGGCAGCCTTCAGCCATCACATCAATCTTTAAACCCAATAGGCTAAGGGCATCCTCTCGTCTGGTTTGTCCCATAGATGAATAAGTTAAATCAGCGGCATTTACAATAGTAATTGTACCACTACCAATAACCTCTATAGTGTTGTCAGGTCCAATTAAAGCTGCTGTATCTTCATCAATACCCAGCCCAATTAAAAATGGGTTGAAAGAAGACGCTGATAGTAAGCGTCCTAAGCGATTACGTTGGGTGAAGTGTTGGTCGATGATAACAGCATTGGTAAGCCCCATTCCTGGCGCCAAGCTAACTGTATCCCCAGTAGGGCTGGCATTGTCACCACCACCCGCAATCATATGCTCCGACATGATGGATGCGCCCGCAGAAGTACCCGCAACTGGAACACCTGCAGCGTTTCGACGTCGGATGGTTTGAGCCACTAGAGTGCCGCCTAAAATTGTGGAAAGGCGTAATTGGTTACCACCTGTCATAAAGACCCCCGTGGCACTCTCAAGCATTTCTGTGAACGCTGGATTGTCACAATCCTTTCGGCTATTAATAGGTAAGAATCCAACTTTTCCAATACCAAGGGTTTTAAATATGTCGTTGTAATCAGGCCCGATAGTGTCAAGTTGTGAAGCGGTTGGAACTACCACTATTTCGCCATTTTCAGCACCAGAGAGTTCCACAAATTTGCGGAGAATGTGCATTTCTTTTTCTCTATCTTCGCCACCCCCAATAGGGATTATAAAGCCACGTTCGTTGTTTTTATTAATAGGTGCTGGACACATAGTTATTACAAGTTTTGAAATTGATTAGTTAAAGTTAGCATACATTTAAAGAGCATCTTTATTATTGATCAATTGATCAATTGATCAATTGATTAAGTATTTTCAAACTTACCCATGATTTGTGGCGAGCCGTTACGCACATGCCAACGGCCTCGAGCCATTACATCAGTGATTTTTTGGTTATCATCAAGTACAATCATATCTGCGTCAAATCCTTGGTGTAAGCGACCTTTTTTTGCCAGTCTTAATAGGTCCGCAACATTGGATGTAAATACAGGTAAAGCTTGATCTATTGATACATTGTTCTGAATTAATTCTTGGAGTGTTTCAATGAGAGTGGACGGGCATCCTACACCCATGCGAGTGGAGACACCTTGTTCGTCAAAATGCGGTAGACAGCCTCCTCCATCGGAACTTATGGTAAGTTTGTCACTTGGAAAGTCACCATCTTGATAGCGCAAAAAAGCCTCTGAGGCAGACCAACCTGGCTCGCAATGTCCTTTTGGAAAGGCAGTTATATCCAAATAACAACCACGATGAGATAAAGCTAATGCTTCTTCAAATAGGGATTTATTGCGATTGATGTGGGTTGGATTAAAAACTCTAGCAGGTATTTCTGATGCATTTAATGCTTCACGAAACAAACTGAGACCGCGTTCACCATCACCCATGTGGATATGCAGGATGCCTGCTTTGCCTGTCATAAGACCTGCAACATGGGCATCGCTTGCAACTCTTAAGAATTCATCAAGGGTCGGTTGGCTTGAACGGTGATCGCTTATGGCAAATTCACCAACGCCAATCACGGGCTCTATAAAAACAATATCACTGCGTGCATTGCCAGTTAAAGTAGTTAACGGAAAGTGATACCCACCCGTATGACACCAAGCTGAAATACCTTCTTCACGCAACCCATTGGCCTGGGTGACCAAAGTTTGAGTGTTGCGAGTGATGTCATCGGTACCCAATACGCCCACAACACTGGTAACGCCAGCCATTGTGAATTTAGAAAGAGCCACAGGGGGGACGCGACTCGATGGTCCAGTTTCACCTCCACCACCAGTGATATGGGCATGAGCGTCAATAAAACCCGGTATAAGAGTAGCACCATCCAAATCAGTTTCCTCAACAACAAGAAAATGATCTAATTTAGGCAGCTCTTTGCCAATGTAAATAATGGCTTCATTAGCCACCAACACATGGCAAACTCCAAGTGGTTTCGGCGCAAAAACATTGGCATTTTTAATTAATTGAAACATGGTTAATTATTATAAATATCAGTTTTTAGATTTCCAAGTAGCATTATGCCGTATTGGTGAACCAAGAAAAAAAATATAAAATGAATACCAGCCGTGGAAAAATCACTGTGCGAAGTTTGTAGATTAAAAGTGGTATTACAATTTGGTGCCTCGGGCCGGAATCGAACCGGCACGGCCGTGAAGCCGCAGGATTTTAAGTCCTGTGTGTCTACCAATTTCACCACCAAGGCATGGGGGAAGAAAACAGAGAATTATATACTATGGGTGGTCATTTTTTGTTTTTTGTTATTCTGCAACACGAATAAATTGATTAAATGAAATTGGCGCTTTACTGGAGTGTCGAGCATTATTTCTGTAAAATTTAGACTTTTCATTTTCATTCGAATCAATGATCAAATTAGCTATATTAATGTTGTTAGTATGGGTTGGTTTCGTTCTTTTTAAAAAGATGCGCCAATCAAATGTGAGTCATCAGCCAGATGATAAAATTGGACAAAAGATGGTTGTTTGTTCAGTTTGTGACACGCATATCCCTGAGTCAGAAGCCATTTTAAAAGATGACAAAATTTATTGTTCAAAGAGTTGTTTATGAAATTTCTATTTGATTTTGGCCCAATTATCCTATTTTTTGTTATCTACAAAACTTACGGACTCTACCTTGCAATATACGCCATGATTGCTGGTACTTTTGCGCAATTGATTTATACTCGATTAACAACCGGAAAATTTGAAAATTCGCACCTGTTGACCTTCGGATTATTGGTGGTTTTTGGCGGTGTAACACTGGTGTTACGTGATCCTGCTTTTGTTATGTGGAAGGTCAGTGTGTTGTATGTGGCATTCGCTTTGGCATTAATTGGTAGCATGTGGTTTGGCAAAAAAACGCTGATTGAGCGCATGCTTGGTAAAGAATTAAAACTTCCTCGTACCACTTGGGAAAAACTGACTTGGTTCTGGGGTTTAGGGTTTATCGGTATTGCTGTCGTTAATGCATACTTTGTTAGAACAGCACTCAGTGCGAGAGCTGCACTATTTGATCACTCAGCACTTGATCCAAAGATCGAACTGGGTAATCTTGATTGTGCACTTTCAGCAGTTGAAATGTTATGTTTAGCCGCCCAACAAAGTGAAGAAACTTGGGTTAATTTCAAATTATTTGGCACTTTAGGCTTAACCTTTGGTCTAATTTTGATAACGGTGATTACTTTAAGCAAGCACATTAAAGAAAAAGAGTCTAAGGGCTGAATGGCTCTTTTAAAGAGCAGACAAGCACAGTATAATTATGTACAAATTGTATGTTAGTTAACAAATTTCGGAGTGTTTTATGAATGAAGTTAGAGGCGATAGACAATATGCCGAGACTCACGAATGGGTTTTGGATAATGGCGACGGCACCTATACTCTAGGCATTTCAGATTATGCCCAAGAATCTCTTGGCGATCTGGTATTTGTGGAACTTCCTGATTTAGGCGATTTGATTAATTCTCAAGATAGCTTGTGTGTTGTTGAGTCCGTCAAATCTGCAAGTGATGTATGTGCACCTGCGGATCTTAAAGTGCTTGAAGTGAATGAAAGCCTCGATGATGAGCCAGAATTGGTTAATAGCGATTGTTATGATGCCGGATGGTTGGTTAAATTTAGCTCGGATTCTATTGATGGCTTAATGAATTCCGACACTTATATCGCAACGCTCGACTTGGATTAAATCTTGTTAGCCCTTGGTGCACTGGTTGCCTACAAAGGTAAACCTGCAAAAATAACTGCAATCACCACCCACAAATTTGACCTGCAATTCTTCGACGGCAGTTCTCGCAAGGTGCGAGAAAAAGATTTCCGTTTTATTCATCCAGAGTACGTAGCAATTAATGATATTTGCACGGCTGGTGCAATGGATTTATTGCAAGATTTTGAGGGCGAATCCTTAACGCTTAAAGAAATCACCGAGTGGATTTTCGATGACTATTCAGCGCAAAATGCTTGGTGTACTTATTTACTAGCTGAAGATGGCCTTTATTGTTATTGGAATAAAGACAGCCTTTTTATCAGACCTAGTGAACAAAGAGAGGCGATTCATAATCAAAGAGATCTCAAACGAATTGAGGCTGAAAGCCTCCAAAAGTGTGTCGAAAATATTAAGAATAACTCGATTTCTGAAGACGATTCTCGTTGGCTACAAGAAGTCGATCTGGTTGCACATAATCTCTCAAAACACGCAAAACTATTGGATGTTTTGTCTGTGGATAACACGCCTGAATCTGCGCACAAATTTCTCCTCAAAATAGGTTACTGGCAAGCGAATAAAAACCCATATCCTCGCCGGCATGGAATTCTTCAAGATGAGAGGTATATTCACGAAATTATCACAAATGATAGAAAAGATTTAACACATCTCAAATGTTACGCAATTGATAATTCCAACTCAAATGATGCAGATGACGCTGTTAGTATCGATGGCGAAAGGGTGTGGATTCATATAGCAGATGTTGCCTCCCAAGTCGAGTGTGATAGTGAGTTGGATAGTTATGCACAAAATCGCATATCCAATCTATATCTGCCAGATCAAATTATTCATATGTTGCCGCCAAGTTTGGTGCCAATTTTCTCATTGGGTGAAGATGACAAATCAAGAGCATTGTCGGTTGGTTTTAAGTTAATTGATTCCCAGATTACAGACATTGAAGTTGTTCAAAGCACCATTAAAGTTGAGAGATTAAGTTACGAGAATGCAGATCAAATTCTTGATCAGCATTCAGAATTATCTCAATTAAACAACTTAACAATTAACCACAAAGCCTTTCGTAATGCCAATGGTGCTCTTAGGTTAGACCTTCCTAATATTGACGTTAGGCTTGTTGATGAGCAAGTTTCGCTGAAAAAGCAAGCAGTCAGTGAAAGTCGAGAAATGATTGCTGAATTAATGGTCATTGCAGGCAGGGCAGTTGCTCAGTTTTCTTTAGAAAATAGCATTGCAATGCCATTTGTGACCCAAGGTGAAGGCAGTTTTAGTGATGAGATCCTTCAGCAAAAAAACCATTTAACATTATCACAAATGTTTCAAGCGACGCGTTGCTTTAAGCGATCGAAAATTACCCCAAAAAGTTCTCCTCATGCTGGTCTGGGGCTTGATTCGTACCTTAGAGTGACCAGTCCAATTAGGCGCTATCTTGACTTGGTTGCTCAACAACAACTTCTTAGCTTTATCAATAACAAGCCAACACTTGACGAAGCGGCAGTCAAGAGTCGAATTGCGCAAACCAATGCTGTTATTTCCAACGTCAACAAAGCAACACGGCAAAGTATTGATCATTATAAGTGCTTGTTTTTAAATCAAAATAAAGGATGGATGGGCATCGGAAACGTTGTTGATCTCCATGGTAATAAAGCAACAATACTGATCCCTGAACTGGGCATGATGACGCAGTTAAAACTGACTAAAAAGCCCGCTCTGGATGATGAAGTTCAGTTAAAGGTCTCATCAATTGATATTGAGAATCGATTAGTGGATTTCAAGCCACTCTAGCGACTCATCAAGAGCAATGGCGTTTCCAGCCATGCTTGACCAGTCACCTAATACGTAACGTGTATAAGTTTTAGATGTATGGGTATTTTGCCTATGAGTGTGCCCGTGAATCAAATTGGCATCAGGATAATTTGCCATTAAAGCGTCAACCGCACCTTGATTGACATCCATAATTAACTCCGATTTATAGCTTTGAGCTGCGATGCTTTTTTTGCGAATCTCACCGCTAAGTTTAAGGCGCCATTTTCTTGGAAAATTTAAAAATATTGATTGTACAAAGCGGTTTCTTAGTACTTTTTTCATTTTTTGATAATCAACATCATCGGTGCACAGGCTGTCTCCGTGAACCAAAATGTAATCTTGATTGTTTTGCTTCAGAAGATAAGGCTCGTTGATTAACTTGCAGCCAGATTGCTGCTCGAATTGATTAGAGAGTAAAAAATCACGATTGCCAATCATTACAAAAACTTCTGTGGATTTTGTTAACTCTTTTAAGTTGCTGATAACAACGCGATAATCTTCTAACGAAATGTCGTCGCCAATCCAAGTATTAAACAAATCGCCAAGAATAAAGAGCTGATCAACATTCGCAGCTTCTCTTGTACAAAATCGGCAAAATAAATCCAGCTTTTCCGTCTCAACAGAGGTGAGATGAAGGTCAGCAATGATAAGCGTTTTGCTCATGGTGTTTAGCAGCAGCACTTGGCGCTGTCCGCCTTGATGTTATTCCTGAATGTAGGCTTTTTCGATAATAATGGGGTCAGCTGGGACGTCTGCATGCCCACCCAAGTTAAGTGTTTCAACAGTTTGCATTTTATCAACCACTTCTTTGCCTTCGACTACTTCGCCAAATACGCAATAACCCCAACCATCTTGTCCTGGGCAGTCTAGAAACTGATTGTCAGCGACATTGATGAAAAACTGCGAACTGGCAGAATGAGGCGCCATTGTTCTTGCCATTGCAACTGTATATTTATTGTTCTTTAAGCCATTTTTAGCTTCATTTTCAATATTAGCTTTTGTT
>CAWVVS010000047.1:0-8376 GCA_963933655.1 uncultured Candidatus Thioglobus sp.
TTATTTGAAAACGACGAATTTTATTTTATTGAAATGAATACCCGTATTCAGGTTGAGCACCCAGTCACCGAGATGATTACCGGCGTAGACATTGTTCGTGAGCAGATACTGATTGCTGGTGGCGACAAACTTTCAATTGAACAAAAAGACGTGCAAATCAAAGGGCATTCGATAGAGTGTCGTATTAATGCCGAAGACCCTAACAACTTTATGCCTTCGCCTGGTACGATTACTCAATATCACACCCCTGGCGGACTTGGTGTAAGAGTTGATTCTCATATTTATAACGGTTACAGAGTGCCGCCTTATTATGATTCGATGATTGGTAAGTTAATCACTTTTGCCGACTCTCGAGACGAGGCTATTATGAAGATGCGAAACGCGCTTGATGAGATGGTGATTGACGGCATCAAAACCAACATTCCACTGCAAAGAAAAATCATGGAAGATGAAGTCTTCTGCAAGGGTGGTATGAACATCCACTACCTTGAGAAAAAACTGGGCGAGTCTTATTAATGAAGATTAAAGCGGGCATTATTGGTGGCTCAGGCTATACCGGTGTTGAATTAATACGATTACTGCACGGCCATCCTGAAGCCGAAGTTATTGCTATTAGCTCTAGAGGGCTAAATGGTAAAAAAGTAGGATCGGTGTTCCCAAGTTTAATTGGCGTCTCAGACCTGGTCTATTCGCTACCAACCGATGATGTTCTTAACAAATGCGACATTATTTTCTTTGCCACGCCGCATGGCGTTGCCATGGAAGGCGCTGGTGCATTTATTAACAAAGGTATTAAGGTGGTTGATCTCGGCGCCGATTTTAGAATCGATGACGCTGAGAACTGGTCAGATTGGTACGGCATGGAACACACCCAGCCCAAATTGCTTGCAGAGGCTGTCTATGGCCTGCCCGAGGTTCGTAGAGAGGCCGTTAGTGGCGCTAGACTGGTTGCTAATCCTGGTTGCTATCCAACCGCTGTCTTATTGGCTTTGAAGCCATTATTGGAAAATAATCTTATTGATTGTTCCAATATTATTGCTGACTGCAAATCAGGCACTAGTGGCGCCGGACGTGCTGCAAACCAAGCGACTTTGTTCTGCGAAATAACCGAATCATTTAAAGCTTACGCTGTCAGTGGTCACCGTCACCTACCGGAAATAAAACAAGAGTTGGCATTAATGGCAGGCGAGCCAGTGGGTTTAACGTTTGTGCCACATTTACTGCCAATGATTCGTGGTATTGAAGCAACCATCTATGTCGATCTGCTCGATTCCAGTGTCGACGTAAGACCATATTTTGAAAAAGCCTATGCAAATGAAGAATTTGTTAAAATACTGGAAGAAGGGGTTTATCCCGAAACACGCTCAGTTAAGTCGTCAAACTATTGCCAAATTGGCATACAGTATGTGAAGCACAGCAACAAGTTGGTGATCATGTCTGTTATCGACAACTTAGTAAAGGGCGCAGCTGGACAGGCGATTCACAATATGAATTTAATGTTTGGAATTGATGAAAACGCTGGCTTATTGCAAGTTGGCTTATTACCATAATGTAAAATGAATACTACAGAAATTATTAATGCAGCTGAAATAACTTTTAGCGACAGTGCTGCCAATCGCGTTTCGCAGCTTATCAAAGAAGAGAAAAATCCAAGCTTAAAACTAAGGGTGTATATCACTGGTGGTGGTTGTTCAGGGTTCTCTTACGGTTTTACATTTGATGAGAATACCAAAGAAGGCGACAGCGGTGTCATCAACCAAGGTGTTCAGCTGGTTATTGACCCAATGAGCTACCAATACCTTGTTGGCTCAACGGTCAACTATTTAGAAGACTTGCAAGGTGCGCGCTTCATTGTGAGCAATCCAAATGCCAAGACGACTTGTGGCTGTGGATCTTCTTTTTCTATTTAATAGGAGTAACAATGATAGACTATATCCCAGGACTTGCAAATGTGCCGGCAACCGAATCATCCATTTCATCTATTGATGGTCCAAACGGCGTTCTAGCATATCGAGGCTACTCAATTCAAGATCTGTGTGTGCACTCTTCTTTTGAAGAAACTGCACTGCTGCTACAAAACGGCGAACTTCCGAGCGCTAAAGAGCTGCAAGAATTTAAAGATTTGCTGCACAAAAAATACCAAGTAAAGCGTAATATTCGAGCGCTTCTTTGGACGCTGCCTTCAAATGGCCGCCCGATGGACGTACTGCAAACAGCCATCGCCGCTATGGCGACTTTTTACCCGGATGCAGGCGCAAGTCAGCCAGATTCTGCCTATACACAAAATGCCTTAGTAAAAATTATCTCAAGCATGAGCACTTTGGTGGCAATGTGGACGCGTATTTCTCGTGGTTACGACCCAATTCCACCGGCATCTAGCCTCAGCTACGCAGAAAATTTTATGTATATGTGTTTTGGCGAACAGGTCGATGCCGATCTCGTTAAACTTTTTGATGTGTGTCTGATTCTCCACGCAGAGCACACTATTAACGCCTCAACTTTCTCAACAATGGTAACAGCCTCTAGTTTGGCAAACCCATTCTCTTCTATTTCAGCTGGAGTAGGAACCTTAGCGGGTCCGTTACACGGCGGCGCGAATGAAAGCGTTTTAAAAATGCTAGACGAAATTGGCTCGCCAGAAAACGCAAGATCTTGGATTGAAGGCCGCCTTAAAAACAAGCAAGTGATTTGGGGCATGGGGCATCGCGAATATAGAACCAAAGACCCAAGAGCAACCATTTTGGAAAAAATGATTAAAGATTACGTTGCAAAGACTGGCATTACCCTATCGAACCGCTTTGAAACAGCTTTAGAAGTAGAGTCTATTTGTGAAGAGCTGCTAAGTCATAAAGGTGTTTACCCAAATGTTGATTTCTACTCGGGCGTGCTTTATTCTGAAGTATTTAAGTTTACGCCTGAACACTTTACGCCGATTTTTGCTATGGCGCGCTCCGCAGGTTGGGCAGCTCACTGGCACGAGCAAGTGTCAAACAACCGCATCTTTAGACCGACGCAAATCTATACTGGCCACGACTTTAGGGATTACCCAACAAGCTAACCATGGATAAAGCCACACACTTTGGCTATCAACAAGTAGACGCCGCTGACAAGCAGGGCTTGGTCAAGGGTGTCTTCGATTCAGTGGCGAACAACTACGACCTAATGAACGACGTGCTTTCTATGGGCGCTCATCGCCTGTGGAAGCGTTACGCAATTGGTCTTAGCAATGTCGGTAAAGGCGACAAAGTTTTAGATATTGCCGGTGGTACAGGCGACTTAGCGATTAAGTTTAGAGAAAAAGTTGGCCCGTCAGGTCAAGTAATTTTATCGGACATCAATGGTGCAATGCTTGAAGAGGGTCGAAAAAATCTCATTGATCGTGGCTTGGTGGACGTTGAATTTGTACAGGCTAATGCCGAATCTCTGCCCTTTGAAGACAATACTTTTGATTGTGTCAGTATTGCCTTTGGCCTTAGAAATGTTACCGATAAAGATGCCGCGCTCAAACAAATGCACCGTGTTCTAAAAAAAGGCGGCTGCCTATTGGTGTTGGAATTTTCAAAAGTTGATAATGCGTTTTTAGAAAAATTCTACGATTTTTATTCTTTCAGCGTTATGCCAAAGCTTGGCGGCCTCATTGCTAACGACGAGGAAAGCTACCAATACCTAGCAGAATCTATTCGCAAACACCCAGACCAAGAAACATTAAAGCAAATGGTGCTTGATGCTGGCTTTGCTTTCTGTGAATATCATAACCTTTCTGGCGGTATTGTTGCGCTTCACAAAGCTGTTAAGTCTTAAACCGCCATGCTTCGCCTTGCCCTTGAAAAAACCCTGAATTTATTAACTGCCAATGGCGTGGTAGAGCTAGGCAAACTTGAAGGTCGCAACATTGCCCTGCACATACCAGAGCTTGGCTTAAGTCTGTATTTCGTCTGTATCAACCTACGTATTTATGTGCTTGAGGCTCAACAACAAAGCCCAGATGTTGATATTACACTTACCCGGTCGGCTTTTTTGTCACTATTTAAAGGTAAAAATCTCAAAGACTTGCTCGCCAATGACGAAGTTATCATTAGTGGCAATGTCAAAATTGCACAAGCCCTCTCTGACTTGTTTGCAGAAACAACAATTGACGTTGAAGAGATCGTCTCACAACACACAGGTGACATTGTGGCACATCAACTTGGCAAAGCGATTCGCTTTGCCAAAAAACGATCTGGCGTCAACTTAAACGATGCTGTTGAAACACTGAAAGACGACCTCTCAACCTTGATAGTCGCACCCACTCGTTCACGTTTTTTTAATGGCGGAACTAGGTAGATGAGAAGCTTGTTGCGCTTTATTCACATTTCTCGAGTGCTGGTTCGTTATCGTCTTGACAATCTCATTCTCTCAACACCTTTACTAAAAAGCTTTAAGCCGTTGATCTATCTGACACCATGGCACTACTTTCCTTCCAGCAAGCTCTCCAGGGGCGAACGAATCCGACGAGCCCTAGAAGAGCTGGGTCCGATCTTTATTAAATTTGGTCAAACTTTATCCACCCGTCGAGACCTGTTGCCTGATGATATTGGTGACGAGCTTGCTAAACTACAAGACAAGTGTCCGCCGTTTCCAGCGTCAGAATCCAAAGCCATTATTGAAAAAGCACTGGGCGCCAGTGTTATCCAGCTTTTCTCTTCCTTTGATGATGTGCCTCTTGCATCTGCTTCGATTGCACAGGTACATAGCGCTGTAAATTTGGACGGTGAAGAAATCATTATTAAAGTTGTTCGCCCCGACATTAAAAAGAAAATAAAGCGCGATCTCAGACTACTTTATGCTTTTGCAGCACTGGCGGAGAAACACCCAGACGGCAAAAGACTATGCCCAATTGAGGCTGTAGCCGAATTTGAAGGCATTATTTATAACGAGCTAAATATGATGATAGAGGCCGCCAACGCCTCCTTGCTTAAAAAGAATTTTGAGGGATCGAGCCTCTTATATGTGCCGAAAGTGCATTGGGACTTGTGCCGCGCAAACGTACTGGTGACTGAGCGCATTTATGGCACACCTATTAGTAAAATCGAGACCCTTAAAGAAAACAATGTAGATTTAAAAGTACTGGCTGAAAACGGTGTTGTTATCTTTTTCACTCAAGTGTTTGAGCACAATTTTTTTCATGCAGATATGCACCCCGGTAACATTTTTGTTGGCGAGGGGGAGCAATACATAGGCATTGATTTTGGCATTATGGGCAGCCTAAGTGACGAAGATCAATACTACTTAGCACAAAACTTTTTGGCTTTTTTTAACCAAGACTACAAACGCGTGGCTCAGGTTCACCTTGAGTCTGGCTGGGTGCCAGAAGGCACCAATATCCTGGAATTTGAAAATGCCATCCGCAGTGTTTGTGAGCCTATTTTTCAAAAGCCGCTTAGAGAAATATCCTTTGGTTTGGTGCTTTTAAGTCTGTTTAAAGAGGCCAGGCGATTTAACATCTCCATTCAACCACAACTGTTGCTTTTGGATAAAACCCTGCTGAACATTGAGGGTCTTGGTCGTACGCTTTATCCTGATTTAGACCTTTGGGCAACCGCTAAGCCGTTCCTGGAAGATCTGGTCAAAGAAAAATACAGCTTTAAAAACTCAGTTAAGCAAATATCTGAGCAGTTACCCGAGCTACTTGCCGAGCTGCCACAGCTACCTATGCTTGCCATTAAGGCACTAAAACAACTGGAAAAGGGCGAAGAAGGGCAAAAAATCGCTAAACGTCAAACCGATATTATCGTTAAGCAATTAAAAGACAATGCCGCCAAACAAAGTGCTGTTATTGTTGCCGGCACAATGATCATTTTCTCAGGCATTCTCATCACCCAAACTCTTTGGCTCTACGCCAGCATGAGTGGCGTGATTGGTGCTTTATTTTGGCTTAAATCGCGCTAGTGTAATTGCATTGCATTGCTTTCATTTTCGGGTAAAATAGCCCTCCAGTCTGCTTGGTCGCAAAGCAGCATAAAAGCGACATCACGTTTGTGATGTTTTTTCATTTAATGGAGAACCCAAAATGAGTATTACTGTAAACGCCATTGCGCGTGAAGACCAGGGGAAAGGTGCGAGCCGCCGCCTGCGTAAAGAAGAAAAAGTACCAGGTATTGTTTATGGTGGCAAAAACGCCCCATCAATGGTAACTGTTGAATTTCATGAAATCACCCACTTGCTAGAAAACGAAGATTCTTTTACTTCGGTGCTGGACTTGGTTGTTGGAAAAAACAAAGAAGCAGTTATTATTAAAGACTTGCAACGTCACCCTGCGAAAAACACCATCAACCATATTGATTTTCTACGTGTTGATGCGAAACATGCACTTGTTACAAATTCCCCGCTTCACTTTATTGGCGAAGAAGAGAACGAAGCATTACGACTTGGCGCCCTGTTGAATCAGTTCGTCGTTGCAGTTGAAATATCATGCTTACCTAAAGACATGCCTCATGGCATTGATGTTGATATAAGTGGCCTAGAGATTGGCGACCACATCAGTCTAACAGGCCTAGTATTGCCAGAGGGCGTTGTTATTACAGCCCTTCAGCATGAAGATATTGAGGCACACGATCAAACCGTTGTTTCGGTTTCTGAGGCAAAAGTTATCTCCGAGGAAGAGGAAGACTTCTCAGAGGCGCCTATCGCTCCTGAAAACGATGGCGATGAAGGCGATGACGCTGCTTCTGAAGATGGAGACAACGAAGCTTAATGTGATTGGTCTTTTTGACTCAATAAACACATCAAAGCATTGTGGCTATTAAGCTGATTGTTGGTCTGGGTAACCCTGGCAAAGACTATCAAGCACATCGCCACAATGCTGGCTTCTGGTTTGTTGAAGCATTGGTCCATCAATTGGGCGCCAGCTTTAACAAACAACCAAAGTTTTTTGGCGAAACAAGTGAAGCCTTGTTGGCCAATACAAAAGTACGGTTCTTAAAGCCTCAAACTTTCATGAATTGTTCTGGTCAAGCCATTCAAGCGTTGGCTAACTATTTCAATATTAAAATCGAGGAAATACTCGTTGTTCACGATGAGCTGGACCTTAATCCAGGAATAACAAAATTAAAAAAGGGCGGCGGTCATGGTGGTCATAATGGCCTAAGAGACACAATCAAGGCGCTGGACAGTAAAGAATTTTACCGCCTTAGAGTTGGCGTTGGCCACCCAGGGAGCAAAAATGAAGTTGTCAACTTTGTTCTCAACAAGCCAAGCACAAAAGAATTGACTCTAATCGAAAATAGTATGGATGATGCCATAAAAGTCATGGGTCAAATTGTTGAAGGTAAATTTGATGAAGCCATGAAACTGCTGCACACAGTAGAAGGAGAAACAAATGGGATTTAAATGTGGCATTGTAGGCCTACCAAACGTCGGCAAATCAACCCTTTTTAACGCACTTACTAAGGCTGGCATTGATGCTGCCAATTACCCTTTTTGTACCATCGAACCCAATGTTGGCATAGTTCCTGTCAACGACAGCCGACTAAGCCAATTAGCGGCCATTGTTTCACCTGAAAAAATCTTACCAACAACGATGGAGTTTGTTGACATTGCTGGCTTGGTAGAAGGCGCATCCAAAGGCGAGGGTCTTGGTAATCAATTTTTATCCAACATTCGTGAAACTGATGCGATTCTGCACGTTGTTCGTTGTTTTGAAAATGAAGATGTTATTCATGTTGCAGGCAAGGTGTCTCCACTCGATGATATTGAAATCATTAATACAGAATTGGCGCTAGCAGATATGCTGGCGGCTGAAAAAATCTACCAGAAGGCTTTGAAAAATTCCAAAGCCGGCCAAAAAGAGGGTTTGCCTCTTAAAAACTTACTCGAAAAAATCATACCAGCACTAGAAGAGGGTCGCCCAATTAGGTTGCTGGAATTTAATGAAGAAGAGGCCAAGCTTCTTAAAGGCCTGCAGTTTTTAACCTCAAAGCCCGTGCTATACGTTGCCAACGTTGACGAAAGCGGTTTTTCAGACAATCCGCACCTGGGTGCAGTTGAGGACTTTGCTGTCCAAGAAAACTCGCAAGTTGTCAGTATTTGTGCCGATATTGAGTCCGAAATTGCCGAACTGGATGACGATGACAAACAAAGTTTTTTAGACGACATGGGGCAAACAGAATCAGGCTTGGATCGTTTAATTCATGCAGGTTATATGCTGCTTGGTTTGCAAACTTACTTTACCGCTGGCGTGAAAGAGGTCCGTGCATGGACAATCAACATTGGCGACAGCGCGCCTGTTGCGGCTGGTAAAATTCATGGTGACTTTGAAAAAGGCTTTATTCGAGCAGAAACGGTTGCCTTTAATGACTTTCTTGAGTGTGGGGGCGAGAAGGGCGCAAAAGACGCAGG
>CAWVVS010000048.1:0-8339 GCA_963933655.1 uncultured Candidatus Thioglobus sp.
TGGTCGTGCTGAGTACCGAGACCGTTAAAATACTAATCCAAAAATATCGATCCATATTCAACAAAGTGGAAAGAGGTGCATCAAAACTCAAAAACCAATCGATTGAAAAAGTAAACAAGCACACATAAAAACTAAAGGTCAGCACGTGGGCGCCTTTCATCCATGCACCGCTGACACTGATTAATGCCCAGCAAAATGCCGCCATAACAAAATACAAATTAGCGCCCGTCAGCAACTCACTAAGGCCAAACTCGTGAATGTTCATCATTAACATCACACCCCCAGCACCCCAAATAAGCGCTATCCAGTCTTTCAGTGGCGGTTTTTTTTGCTTTGAAAATAGCATTAACAAGTACACAATCATGGGGATAAGCACAGTCACCAGTGCCGCGCCTAAGCCAGCAGTACCAAGGTCAACACCCATAAAATAAAATCGAACATTAGCAATGGTAAACAACGCAATAAGCAGTGCTAGAGCCAAGTTTTTCCAGTCAATTTTGAATGACAACCCCATGAACAATAGTATCGGCACCATTGAGGCAGCTGCTAAAAAATAGCGATAAACCACGATTTCATTCTCCGTGATATAGCCAGAGAGTGTTTTAGCTGCAATTGCAGCAAGTGCCCAAGTAAACATAGCGAGCACCATTAATAACGACATTGTTTTTTCTGATTGAATCATAGAAATTACCTTATGGGAGGCTCAAACCAAAAACAGGTCAAGCCATTCCATGAGCAGATTATAGTCATAGTATCTGCTATAATCGCAACTAATTACGAGCCACTTTGTGCGATATAAATGAACTTAGATTATCTTGACTTTGAACAACCCATTGCCGAACTAGAAGGCAAAATTCAAGCCCTTGAAAGTGTCAAGGATAGCAGCGATATTGCGCCGGAAATTGATGCGCTAACAGCCAAAAGCAAAGCTCTGACTGAAAAAATATTCGCCTCTCTTTCAGATTGGCAAATTTCGCAACTCGCAAGACACCCAAAAAGACTCTACACGCTGGACTACATTGAAGCTATTTTTGATGAATTCACTGAACTTCATGGTGATCGCGCCTTTGCTGATGATAAAGCAATGATTGGCGGTATTGCCAAAATTGACAACACTACATTCATTTTTATTGGCCAACAAAAGGGGCGTACAACCAAAGAAAAGCTTCATCATAACTTCGGAATGCCTAGACCAGAGGGCTACCGAAAAGCCTTAAGATTGATGAAAATGGCAGAAAAATTCTCGATGCCTATCGTTACCTTTATTGATACCCCGGGTGCATATCCAGGCATTGGTGCTGAGGAGCGCGGTCAAAGCCATGCCATCGCTCAAAACCTTTACGAAATGTCAACTTTAAAAACACCAATTATCTCAATCATCATCGGTGAGGGTGGATCAGGCGGGGCATTGGCCATTGGTCTTTCCGACATCACCATGATGTTTGAGTACAGCATCTATTCTGTGATCTCTCCTGAAGGTTGCGCGTCTATTCTATACAAAGATGCATCAAAGGCAAGTATTGCCGCGGAATCACTAAAACTAACTAGCAAACATTTAAAAAAGAACAAGCTGGTCGAAATAATCATACCGGAGCCTCTAGGTGGTATCCATCGAAACCCGGAGAAAGCTTGTGAGTTATTGAAAAAAGCAATTAAAAAACAATTAAAAGCAGTAAGTGAAACCCCAACCGATCAACTTCTTAGAGAGCGACACACCAAACTTTTAGGCTTTGGAAGATTTAGCGAATAAAGACAATTACTTAGTCGACAAACAAATTGTCGTTGCCCTCAGCGGTGGCGTCGACTCCGTAGTGCTCTTGCACTACTTATGTGAACATTACACTGGACAAGTCAGAGCTGTCCACATTAATCACAACCTCTCAATGTATTGCCATCAGTGGCAAGGCTTCTGTGAATCGCTGTGTAATAAAATGACTGTCGATTTTACAAGTATCGACATTAGTATTGAAAATACGTCAAATATTGAGGAAATTGCTCGTAAAAAGCGATATTTTTCATTGACTTCAGAATTAGAAGAATGCGAAGTGCTGTGCACAGCGCACCACCAAGATGATCAAGCTGAAACTTTATTATTGCAATTATTTAGGGGCTGTGGTGTTGCTGGACTTGCAGCCATGCCAAAAAGTAAACAACTTGAGAAGGGAGAACTCTACCGCCCTTTTCTTGAATTGTCTCGAAAACACATTCTAGACTACGCTGTTAGTAATCATCTAGGCTGGATTGAAGATGACAGCAATCATAATCTTAACTTTCGCCGAAACTTATTGCGATTAGAGTACATACCCAACTTGTCAAAGGTTTTTCAAGGCTTAAGCGCCAACATCGCTAGAAGCTCAAAACACCAATCGGATGCGCTTCATCTCATGCGAGAATTGGCAGAAATTGATATTGAACAACATGCACTCATGAAGGTCAATAAACTTCAAACTAGTGGTTTGACACGCCTCAGTGACATGCGTATGGTCAATGTGATTCGTCACCACCTGAAAGAACTAAACTATTTATCGCCAAGTGAAAAGGTGATGACTGAAATCACCACCCTCATTGGTGCAAAGGAAGATGCAAAGTCTCTGGTCACTTGGTATAACTATGAAGTGCGGCGCTTTCAAGGTGAATTGTATTTTATTGATAAAAAAACACCTCAAAATATCAAAAACTGTCAATATTTTGAAAAATTCAAAAATTTACCAAATTTTGAAATTCACTTTCGTCAGGAAGGTCAACGAGTACAACTTAAAGGCAAAAATCACTCACAAAGCTTAAAAAAAGTCCTGCAAGAGGCAAATATCCCGCCATGGGAGCGTCAAAATCTAAGAATGTACTACGTAGACAGCGATTTACGCGCTATGGAGTGTATTGGCGAAGTGTCAGAAGTCAAATAAAGGTGAAATTATTGGTAAGGGTCGTTAATTCCAATTTTTTGTAAAAACCCAACCTCAAGCGCTTCCATTTCCGTTGCCTCAGGCATATCATGGTGATCGTACCCCAATAAGTGAAGCAAGCCATGGATGGCTAGATGAATCATATGATCTGAGAAATCTTTGCCAGCAACAATTGCTTCTTCTCTAACAACTTCGGCACAGATAACAACATCGCCTAAAATTTTTTCCTCAACCTCTGGTGGAATTTCTCCAGGGAATGCTAATACATTGGTCGGTTGATTTTTGGATCGATACTCGTTGTTCAGCACTTGTATCTCAACGGGAGAAACAATGCGAATCAATAATTCAGAATCTCCGACATCAAATTCGTCCATTAATTTTTGTGCATTATTGATGAGCTTCTCTTCATCGACTAAAGATTCATTAATGATATTTTGAATAACAACCATAAGTATTTTTGATAAAGTTAAGCGAAACAGTATTCAAGCTTCTGTTGCTACGAAACTTATGTTCCTTAAGTATAAAATGATTTTATTTTATCCCTAAAACATTTCCCTTTGTCGCTAATCATTGAAGTTGCTATTCCAGTCCCATTACACAAGTCATTTGACTATCTGTGCGATGAAAATGTTGCTATTGGCGCTCGCGTCAAAGTGTCATTTGGTCGTAAAAAAGTTGTTGGGATAGTTATCTGTCACAAAGAAAGGAGTGATTTCGACAATCTTAAGTCAGTTGACGAGGTGCTCGATGATGGCCCATTACTTTCGAAAAACATTTTAGATTTTCTTTTTTGGTCTGCAAACTATTATCACCATCCCATTGGCGAAGTACTTTCCAGTGCCATTCCAAAAAACCTGCGTCTTGGTAAGCCAGCTGAGATTAAAAAAGCACGCGCCTTTGACAATCAAATATCTGCTGCAAACTTCGAAACGACAGAGGAGCAAAACATTGCCATTAAAACAATTCTGGCATCAAAGGACTATTTTGACGGCTATCTCCTACATGGCGTAACAGGTAGTGGCAAAACTGAAGTCTATTTACGTATTACTGAGGCTCTTTTAAAACAGAACAAACAAGTATTGGTGTTAGTACCTGAAATTGGCCTAACACCACAAATGATTGCCAGATTTGAAGATCGTATTAATGGCAAAGTTGTAGCAATCCACTCACAGCTCAACGAAACACAAAAAACAGACGCCTACCTGATGGCAAAAAATGGCGAAGCCACTGTTGTGCTCGGTACTAGATCGGCAATTTTTGCACCCATGCCAAACTTGGGTCTGGTGATTGTTGATGAGGAGCACGACGGTTCATTTAAGCAGCAATCAAGTTTTCGTTATTCCGCTCGCGACTTAAGCTTTATGCGTGCCAAATTAGCGAATGTGCCCCTTATTCTTGGTACAGCAACACCGTCACTTGAAACATTAAAAAACGTCATGGATAAGAAGCTCACGCGCCTTGTGTTAAGCGCCCGTCCAGGCAAGACTGTGATGCCCGAAGTAAGCTTAATCGACATGAGGAGTCAGAGCGCAGAAGCTTTATCATTACCGCTGATTGATAAGATGAAACATCATCTCAATAACAACAATCAGGTCATGATATTTATTAACCGCCGAGGTTATGCACCAGTATTCTATTGCACTGAGTGCGACTGGAAGGCAGAATGCAATCATTGCGACGCGCAGTTGATTTATCATCGACACATTAACCGTCTCAAGTGTCATCATTGCGGTGCTGAACAAATGCCAGAATCTTCTTGCCCATCTTGCAAGCAATCAACTCTGAAAGTGTTAGGTTACGGCACAGAGCGACTTGAGGAAAATTTAGAATCGTACTTTCCAGACACAACCGTCATTAGAATCGATCGCGACACCACTCGCAGAAAAAAAGCGTTTGCTCAACACCTAGAGAAAATTAACTCTGGCGAGCCTTGCATTATCGTGGGCACACAGATGCTCGCCAAAGGGCATGATTTTTCCCAGTTGGCTTTTGTTGGCATATTAGATGTTGACGTGGGTTTGCTTTCACTAGACTTTAGAGCAACAGAAAATTTAGCTCAGTTACTGATTCAAGTCTCTGGCAGGGCCGGACGCAGCGAGCACAGAGGCGAGGTTGCTATCCAGACGCGCTATCCAAACCACCCTATTTTTGAGTACGTGAGGCAAGCGAACTACACAAAGTATGCGAGTAGCTTAATCAAAGAGCGCCAACAAACCCAATTACCGCCGTTCTCACATCAGGCAATGATATGCGCCAATGCAAAAAACAAAACAAAAGCAGAAGCATTTTTAAATGAAGTCGCACAACTATTGCGTAGTATCGACTTACCAACTGTTGAAATTTGGGGGCCGGTACCCGGAGTCATTGAGAAAAAAGCAGACTATTATTATTTCAACCTCTACCTACAATCTGTCGAAAGACAGGCATTACACCAAATGCTAAACACTATGTATAAACACATTGACAGCATTAAGGCAAGCAGCTCAGTCCGCTGGTTTTTAGATATTGATCCGATTGAGTAATCACTTCTTACGTTAGTTAAACGTAAAAACTTTTTTATTGGCCACTGCAATCCATTAAATGATGTAAATCCTCTGCATGATTATGCGATGTGCTTCTTTACTTTTGCATTACTTTTTCCCAAACCACATTCTAGACAATAAGCCATCTTTGCGAATAAATTGGTGATAAAGTGTACCCAATAGATGAAGGATTATCAAAAGAAACAAGACTTTTGCCACCAAGCCATGTGCCTTTCTAGGAAGTAAATCTTTAAAGGTATCCGGCAGTGCCTCACCACTTTCAAAAAATACTATGTCCGGTAAACCTGACAATACAGAAATACCAATACCACTTGCCACCATTAAGAAAACCAAAACATAAAATAAATAATGCGTATATTTTCCGGTTTTATTTATCAGGGCATTTCCGGTATCAATTTCCTCGGGTTTTTCCGTTTTGATTCTTACAAACAACCTTACAAGCATAAGAACTAAAACCGAAACGCCGATTACCATATGCACCTTGAGCGCGCTGATTTTTTCAGGATCGTCATTCGGCATCCCTTCTAAAATATTTTCGCCATACAATAATGAAAATATAATTAATATTGCCAACAACCAATGGAGGCTAACCAGTAATGGGTGATATCGTTTCATTGTTTTTCCTCTTAATTATAATGACGCATTGTTTTGCGTTAGTCAAGCTAATGGCTCGGCCATGTGTATTTGCACGACCAATTATAATTACATTTTGACCCCAATTGACAGCTCAATGAGTAATATTAGTAAAACCTAATATATTTGTAATTTATATCACAATACATTAGTTAAACCTAATATAATAGTCACTTATGAATACTACTAGATTGAATGTCAATGAAATGCGAAAGAACGCTGAGAGTTCGGCTGCATTTCTAAAGCTGCTTGCAAATCCCACGAGACTTCTGGTTCTTTGCAACCTCATTGAGGGAGAGCGTTGTGTTGGTGATTTAGAAAAAGATCTAGATATATCTCAATCGGCGCTATCGCAGCACCTCTCTAAAATGCGTGATGAGGGTATTGTTAAGGCAAACAGACAAGGCCAACATATCTTCTACTCAATCTCTGATTCAAACGCTATAGAAGTGCTTAACGTCTTATACGACCTTTTTTGTAAGAAATAACCCCGTAGAATTTCATCATTCACGGCTTTTTATTAATTAATACATTAGATTTATCTAATATAAATAGGAAAGAAAAATGGCAAAAATACACAAAGTCAACGCACAAACTTTATCTGAATGGCTAAATTCTGATGAGGCCGTACTGATTGACGTTCGGGAAACGGGCGAATTCCAATCAGAATACATTGAAAAATCGCGCAATTTACCACTTTCGAATGTGACACTAGATACGGCACATTTAGCTGAACATAAAGATAGAAAGGTAGTAATACATTGCTTATCAGGGGGTCGTTCAGCAATGGCTTGTCAAAAACTAGTTTGTGATGGAGCAAGCATTGATGTCTGGGATTTAGAGGGTGGCATCAGCGCATGGAAACATGCTGGTCTCGAAGTCATTACATCAAAAAAAAAGACTCTACCCTTAGATAGGCAGCTGCAGCAAACCATCGGCACGATGGTGCTTGTAGGTACTGGTTTAGGTTATTTTATATCACCTCACTGGCTAGCTTTGCCCGCACTGGCTGGATTTGGTCTGGCAAATGCAGGGCTGACCGGCAAATGCCTACTAGCGAACGTCATGGCAAAAATGCCTTGGAACCAAGCATAAATAATGGAAATACTCGGCTACATTTTAGCAATTGGAATGGGCGCGGTGCTTGGCTTGATAGGCGCAGGTGGATCAATATTGACCGTCCCAATTCTAGTGTATTTGCTGGGTGTGGATACTGTTACCGCAACAGGATACTCTCTACTCATTGTCGGCCTCACATCTCTTATTGGTGTCTACCACTACTACAAAAAGAAAAAAATAGATGTCAGAACGGCGGTCATTTTTGCTATACCATCCCTTCTCGCGGTTTATTTTACTAGAAGGCACTTGGTACCGGCAATGCCAGATCACTTCTTTGACATTGGTAATTTAGTCATTACAAAAGAGTTATTCATCATGCTGTTGTTTGCAGTTTTAATGTTGCTTGCTGCCGTATTAATGATTCGACCCAGCAATAACATGAAACCCGATAAAACTTTGAAAAAACGTAAGTACACAATGATTACCGTAGAAGGTTTAGCAGTGGGCTCTCTAACTGGCTTGGTAGGTGCTGGCGGTGGTTTTATGATTATCCCTGCGCTCGTACTACTTGCTGGTCTGGAGATGGAGATTGCCGTTGGTACATCACTATTAATCATCTCTGCTAAATCTTTACTGGGATTTGTCGGCGATCTTCAAGCTGGCATTCAACTGGATTATTGGATGTTAAGTGTGTTCATCCTATGCACAGGAATTGGCGTTACAATAGGCACATTAACATCCAAGACCATTTCGGGTGGCAGCCTGAAAAAACTTTTTGGATGGTTTACTCTCACCATTGCAACAATCATTATTTACACAGAACTATAAACGAGGAGAATCTTATGAACATCAAGCATTTTTTTGACAATGAAACGTCGACTTTCACCTACGTTGTTAGCGATGAAACGACGCTCAAATGCGCTATCATTGATCCTGTATTAAACTACAACATGTCTGCTGGCAATATTTCATGCCATTCAGCTGATAAGGTAATTGCCTTTATTCATGAAAATAACTTTGAAGTTATTTGGATCCTAGAAACCCATGCCCATGCAGATCATTTAACAGCCAGCCACTATTTAAAGGAAAAGCTGGGCGGACAAATTGCGATGGGTGAACGTATTGACGAAGTTATTAAGTTTTGGCGGCCCGTATTTAATGCAGTCAATTACCCAGAATTAGATACATTTAAATTCGATCG
>CAWVVS010000049.1:0-8249 GCA_963933655.1 uncultured Candidatus Thioglobus sp.
ACATTACCCATATCAATAAAGGCGCTCATGCGCATATTGTCACTGTTATCAATAAAAGGAGTTGGTGAAATAATGTTTGCACTAGCTAAGACAGATAATTCACCACCTTTGGCTTTACCATTTGGATAGAGCGGTCCTAGTGTTTTAGAGCCAAATCCTCGAACCGAGCCACTGCCTCCACCAAAATAACGCTTAAAGAAAGGCAACTCTTTTCCGCCATAACCTGTCGCCAGCCCTAAATCTCCCGTGAGTTTAAGAGTTAAATTATTCTTAAGAGGCTTGTAACTCTTGTGGCTAGCATTGGCTATGATGTAGCGATAGTCGCCAAGAGGAAGAGAGACGTCAACGCTGACAGCATTACTCTTGCCATCCGTTGGGTACATGTAATGATTTAGAGTATTTTCATTCCAGTTGATATTCATACTAACTTCGTTGTTACTTGAAGATGCACACTGAGTTGGCTCAAATCCGCTTGCGGCAAAACCAGAACCACAAGTAATGTCATTTTTAGAGGCTTGCACGCTAGCATTAAGCCTGGTGCTTTCGGTTAATGGAACGCCATAACCAAGATTTACACCAGCCGTATCAATTTTATAAGAGTCTGCCATGACATCATTATCATCAAGAGAACTCATAAAGGCACCGTAACTGATGCTGTGCTTTTTGGTGTTGAAGTAAGGATTTTCAAAGAAGAAGCTAATCTTATTATAGGAGTCAGAAAACTTCAATTGTGCATTAAGAGTGTTTCCAGATCCAAGAAAGTTTTTTTCTTTGATTCCAGCATTTAACGAAATGCCGTGATTATTACTATGGGAGATGCCAAAACTCAGCTCACCTGTTTTGGTTTCTTGGACGCTAAAATGAAGGTCAATTTTATCTGGAAATTCTGGCAGTTCATTTGTAGTGATTTGTACATCAGAAAAATAACCAATGCGTCTTAATTTTGTAATTGAATTAACAATGGCAGTTCGTGAGTATAGCCCACCCTCTGAAATACTAATCTCTCTACGAATGACTTCGTCCTGAGTTCTGGTGTTGCCAGAGATTGTGATTCTATTTATATAGACTTTTTTCTTGAGTGAGATATCAATGGTCAGGTTGACTGAGCTTGCAACATCTTTAGTGATGGGGCTCACGTTTGCAAAGGCGTAACCAAGGTCGGTGTAAATATTAACTATTTTTTGAATGCCATCTACAACTTTTTGACGGTTAAAGATATCACCCGTGTTTAAGCTTAATAATTGAACTAAATCTTCAGGTCGTTGATTTTTTAAATCACCTTGAAAAGCAACTGTACCCAATTTATATTGCTTTCCTTCTGAGATTTGAATATCGATGTTAATTTTTTCTTTGTCATCGGAAAGTGAAGTGTCCACTTGAATGATGTTGAAATCCAAAAAACCTTTATTTAAATAAAAGGCTTGCATAGCAGCAATACCTTTATTTAATTCCAATTTCGTAAAGCGATCTTTTTCAGTGAAATAATTAATAAAAATATTATCAGCGACACCAATACTAAATAAATCCAGGAGCTCTTCTTCAGAAAAAGAGTGAGCACCTGTAACGCCCATTGAGCCAATAGTTGATCTTTCACCTTCCGTGATGTCTAGCTCAATGCCCATCCTATTTTGAGAATCTAGATCAAGGTTTTGCTCAATTTTTAAGTTAAAAAATCCCTCAGCATTGTATTGAGATTTCAGCAATTCAAGAAAATCATGAAGTTTCTTCTTGGTATAAAGCCCTCCTGTGGCGAGGTTGTAATCATCAATTGATTTCTCTAGTTTGTCTGAATCAAGAACTTTATCTGAATAATGAAGTACATCTATGTATTTGATGTGAGGGTTTTCTAACAGTGTGATCACCACTATGTCGTCATTAATTGAAACGTCAATATCAGCAAAAAAGCCTGTAGAAAAGAGCGTTTTAATAATTTGATCAGAAGTATTTTCAGTAATCTCATCTCCGGGCTTGGAAGAAAGATAACTGAGAACAGTGCTATCTGGGATGGTGCTAAGCCCAGAAAGCTCAATGTTCTTAATAGGAATCGCACTGGCTTGAATTGAAAAAAGTAAGCCAATAAAAAAGCTAAATTGAATAATCTTATTTTTCATAGTTGTTTTTAACAATAGTAAATTTTTGGCTCATTATATACTTGAACGAATCTAGTTGGTTAGATGGAACAAGGGTAATTTTAACAAAATATAGTGTTAGATAGGGAATCTAGCACATAATTATTTTGAGTTAAATCCTACTTGGATGCTAATCTTTGTGACACTTTTTGCAAGTAATCCGTCCAAAGTTGCGCTTGGTTGAGTGCCAAGTGATGCAAGTATGGCCACGAATAGATGCCAGTATCGTGCCCATCGTCAAAATGCAGTACAACGGCATAATTACCCATAGGACGAATATTTTGTATCAGCACATCTTCTTTATTGAGTTGCAGTACTGCATCTTCCGGCTTGTGACCCTGAACTTCGGCTGAAGGTGAGTAAACTCGTAAAAATTCACTTGAAAGAGGGTAATGAAGCCCTTCAAAGGAGACAGTTAAGGTATTTTTTTTCTTATTAAGGGCGATATCGCTAGGTGTGATCATATGATAATTATGTAATTATTTTTATTAAGGCATTATAGAAACCTGAGGTGCGCATGTCGTTAAAATGATGCTATGGTATATTTTACTAAAATGCAAGGCCTTGGTAACGACTTTATTGTTATTGATAATACACAAGGCAACGTTTGCCTCTCATGCGAAGAAATCCGAGATTTGGCTGATCGACATTTTGGAATTGGCTTTGATCAATTGCTCATGGTTGAGCCTGCTTTAAATGTTGGTGTTGACTTTCAGTATACGATTTTTAACTCTGACGGCTCTGAGGTATCTCAATGTGGTAACGGCGCAAGATGTTTTGCTCGGTATGTTTATGAGAAAGATTTAGTCAAAAGCAAGAAGATTGTAGTTGAGACACGTTCAGGCATTATGCATCTTGAAATTAATCGAGACAATACTGTTAAAGTTAATATGGGTGCGCCTGTATTTGACCCTTTAACTGTACCGATCGCTGCCCAACAACCCGCAAAAGAATATAATGTTGAGGGTATTTCTATGGGCGCTTTGTCAATGGGAAATCCTCATGCCGTTGTTGTGGTTGATAGTTTTAATAATGATGATGTCGAGAGTATCGGAAATAAGTTACAAAACTCAGATTTTTTTCCTGAAAGTGCCAATGTTGGATTTATGATTGTTTGTAATAGAACCGAAATCAACTTGCGTGTTTACGAGCGTGGTGTTGGTGAAACTTTGGCTTGTGGTTCTGGTGCAGCAGCAGCTGTAGTACATGGTCAAAAAATGGGGCTTTTAGATGAAAAAGTTACGGTTCATTTAACTGGTGGCGATGCGTTGATTGAGTATCGTGCTGGTGACGATGTCTACTTGTCAGGCCCCGCTGAGTTTGTTTTTGAAGGTGCAATTAAACTCAGAAGTGATAATTTTTAGTTGATCTCAGCACACTGTTGAGAGGTTTCTTTATAAGTTTCAAGATTGATAGCACTGAGCCTCTCTCCCCAGACACAGCCATGATCCATAGGAAAAATGTAATCTACACTGATGTTCTTCAGTGTTGACCAGTGACCAAACAGTATCCTAGTGTTTTTTAAAACCCTATCTTCATGCATAAACCAAGCTTTAAAACCATTAGGCGCTTGATTGATATTCAATTTATGCTCAAACTCTAGCTCACCATTGGTCTTGCAAAAGCGCATTCGCATCATAGCGTTGATGGTGTACCGACAGACGTCATCGTCATTCAAGTAATCAGACTCTTGGTTGGGCTCATTGCCATACATAATAGTGAGAAACTCTTCAACATGACTGCTTTGTAAACGCTTTTCGACTTGCTTGGCTCGCTTAAACGCTTTTGTTTTATCCCAGAGCGGCGGAATCCCTGCATGTACTAGCAATGCGCTGTTATTTTCAATCAGCAGTGGTCTTGTGAGTAAGAAATCAAGAAGTGTATTTTTATCGGGTGACAGCAGTATGTCGTGAAACGTATCTTTTCGGTTTGGGAGGCGTGGTGTCAATGCGCAAGCTAGTAAGTGAAAGTCATGGTTACCAAGAACCATTTGAGCATTATCTTTGAGTGATATGATAAAGCGAAGGGTTTCTAAGGATTTATTTCCACGGTTGACCACATCACCCAAAAAAAATAGTCGATCGCTATCGATGTTAAAGTTGATTTTTTTCAGCAGTTTTTGAAGAGTGTCAAAACAACCTTGTATATCTCCAATGGCGTAGTCCATGTTTAGTGAAGCGTGTATGGTTTACTAAGAACAAATTCTGGAATGATGGCATCAAAACGTTGTCCTTCGTCATTAATCATGCCGTAAGCGCCTTTCATTGAGCCAGTTTCAGTATTAATGATTGCACCTGAGCTGTACTCAAAGCTTTCTCCGGGTGATAGATGGGGTTGCATGCCAATTACACCCTCACCAACCACTTCTTCCACATAACCAGATTCATCTTCTATTAACCAGCGCCTTGTTGTTAATTGGGCGCCACTATTTCCTTTATTAGTGATAGTGATTGTATAGGCGTAGGCATACTGGTTGACAGGGATATTTGATTGATTTGGTAGATAGGTAACCTCTACATCGATGCTAATTTTGTTTTGCATAGTCTTTAGTTAAGTTAATAAATTCATCCACGCTGAGCATTTCTGCACGCTGGGATAAATCAATATCGGTTTGTTGTTGATTGAGAATAGATTTTAAACAATTTCTGAGTGTTTTTCTACGTTGTGAAAATGAGATTTTTACCACTTTTTCTAAAAGCGTTGATTCTGCAAGCGTTGCATCCATTCTGGGTTTTAGGTAGATGATAGCAGATTCAATTTTTGGTTGAGGCTCAAAAGATTCTTTAGGCACATTAAACATCAATTCAACTTCAAAAAAAGCCTGCATCATAACGCTTAAACGCCCATAAGTTTTGCTACCATGTGGCGCGACAATTCTATCAACAACCTCTTTTTGCAGCATAAAAGTCATATCAATAATTTTGTTTCGATGGTTCAATAAGTGAAACAACAGTGGCGAAGAAATGTTGTAGGGTAGGTTGCCTACAATTCTGACTTTTTCTTGCAACTGACCAAAGTCAAACTTAAGTGCATCGGCTTCAATAACGTTGAGGTTGTGATGATTTTGCGATTCTAGCATGGTAATCAAATCTCGATCAATTTCAATAACCTGCATTGCTTCGAGGTTTTCAAGGAGCGGTATGGTTAATGCTCCTTTGCCAGGTCCAATTTCGATAAGATTGTCTTTGGGACTGGGTGCAATGGTTGCCACAATTCTCTCAATGATTTGTGAATCAATTAAGAAGTTTTGACTAAATCGCTTCCTAGCTTTGTGCTGCATGATCACTCAGTATATTGAAGTAGGATAGAGCGGTATGGAAACTACCAAGACTGATGTTGCCAGTGCCGGCACGGTTAAGTGCTGTACCGTGGTCCACTGAGGTTCGGAAAAACGGTAAGCCTAAGGTAATATTGGCTGACTTTTTAAAGCCTAGTGTTTTGAGTACTGGCAAACCTTGGTCGTGATACATTGCAAGAACAACATCAACACCCTCTAATGAGTCTGGGGTGAAAGCGGTATCTGCCGGCACTGGGCCAGATAAATGACAACCTTTGGCATTCAATTTTTGAATGACTGGTGAAATTGTTGTCATTTCTTCATCACCCAAATGACCATCTTCGCCTGCGTGTGGATTTAAACCACAAACTAGAATATGAGGTTTGTTTATACCAAAATAACGAAAATCATGATTAATGATCTCAATTACCTCTGTTAAGGAGTCTTGGGTAATGCTATTTGAGACTTGACTTAAAGGGAGGTGAGTCGTAGCCAATGCAACTTTAAGTTTGTCAGTAGCAAGTAACATGACTGTTTTACTGACATTGCTTAACTCAGCGAAAAATTCGGTATGGCCGCTAAATAAGATTCCGGCTTCATTAATAACACCCTTATGTACTGGACCAGTAAGCAAGCCATCTGCTTTGCCATTTAAGCAATGAGTGCCAGCTATTGTCAGTGTTTTTAATACATATTCAGAATTATCAGCATTAAGCGTGCCTGGTATAGCGCTCACTTTTGCTGAAATCGGATAGATGCAAAGCTCCCCTTTTTTGGTTGTTGGTGACTCGGTCAACTGAATTGGTAAGCAAAGTTTTTTTGCTCTTTCGATTAAGACATTTGGGTCTGCATAAACAAGTAGGTCTTCTGTCCTTGCATGCTGAGCGTACATAATGGCTATATCCGGTCCAATACCAGAGGGCTCGCCGGGGGTGAATGCAATGGTCATATAAATTGTTAACTGACGGTTTCGCCCTTGGCTTGAAGGTCTGCGTGATATGAAGATCTAACCATTGGACCACTGGCGACTTGGGAAAAACCAAGCTCAGTTGCAAGCACTTTGTATTCTGCGAATTGATCTGGATGGATGTACTCTTCTACAGCCAAGTGATGTCTGCTAGGTTGCAAGTATTGACCTAAAGTAAGCATATCAACTTGGTGCTGGCGTAAATCTTTCAAAACATCCAGCACTTGTTTCTTGGTTTCACCAACACCCAGCATCAAGCCAGATTTTGTGGTTACTTTTGGGTGCTGTTGTTTAAAACTCTTCAGTAATTCTAGAGAGTGTTGATAGTCTGCACCCGGCCTAACCTGGGGGTATAAAAAAGGCACAGTCTCTAAGTTGTGGTTGAAAACATCGGGTGGACAGTCAGTGAATGTATCAAGAGCTTTATCCACTCTTCCCCTAAAATCAGGTGTTAATATTTCAATTTTTACTAAGGGTGTTTGCACTCTAATTGCGTCTATACAATTTTTAAAATGCATGGCGCCCCCATCCCTTAAATCATCACGGTCCACTGACGTGATAACAACGTATTTCAGTTTCATTTTAGCAATCGTGTCAGCCAAGTGTTTAGGCTCATCGGTGTCAAGGGGTTTTGGTTTTCCATGAGCCACGTCACAAAAAGGGCAGCGCCTTGTACAAATTTGCCCCATGATCATAAAAGTGGCCGTACCGTGTGTGAAACATTCGTTTAAATTTGGACATTGTGCTTCTTCACAAACTGTAAACAGCTCCTGTTTTCTTAGCGTTTTCTTAAGCTGGCTGACTTTTGGAGAATTGCTATGACGAATTCTTATCCAACTCGGTTTCCTAAGTGGAGTACGACTGGCGTCAGGCTTAATTCTCAATCTCTGAGTTTTTGATTCACCCTTTAGGGCTTTTATTTCAACGTCTTGTAACATGGTCAATTAAATGTTGAGTTAGTTGTTGTTGGATTGTGTCAAAAAAAAGCGTATTATCCGCCAAATCTTGCATTTGTGTCACTTTTAAATTTTCATATCCACAAGGATTTATTAACTTAAAAGGCGCCATATCCATATCGATATTGAGACTTAAACCATGGTAGGTTTTGCCTTGTTTAATCTTGAGTCCCAGTGCGGCGATTTTGTCACCATTTACATAGACACCAGGCGCGCCTTTTTTCCTTTCAGATTGGATATTGTAATCGAGCAATAAGTCAATAATGGATTGCTCAATTATGGACACTATTTTTTTAATGCCAATTCCCAGTCTTTTGATGTCAATTAAGCAATAAATGATAAGCTGACCCGGACCATGATAAGTAATTTGACCGCCACGGTCTGATTGCACAATAGGAATATCGGTTTTTGACAACAGGTGTTCAGCTTTTCCTGAAAGTCCTTGGGTTATTACTGGGTTGTGCTCTACAACCCAGAGCTCATCTGGGGTTTCTTCATCTCGTGTTTCGGTAAAAGACACCATAGATTGCCAACAAATTCTATAGTCTTGGCGCCCTTTATTAACAATCCGAATCATATTACTTACAAAAGGTAAGCTACTTGCGGACATTTCTGCAACCCCTCATTAATGTCATCTAATTGCGCTCGACTTGTTGCAATGATTCTAACTGTAAGGGAAATATAGGCACCTTTTGAACTGATCTTTTCAGTTATTTGATTGTCGTACAATAGACCGACGTGCGGTTCAATAATGTCGCAAACAGTTTGTTTGAAATCTTGCGTTTTTTTTCCAAAAACCTTAATCGGGTAATCGCAGGGAAAATTAAATATTTCTTCATTGGGGTTGCTCATAGAACAAATTCAACCACTGGGCAGCTTGTTAAGTCATTATTTATGGCGTTAATTTGCGCTCTACTATT
>CAWVVS010000050.1:0-8108 GCA_963933655.1 uncultured Candidatus Thioglobus sp.
CATGCACTCCTTTATCGGGCTTGCTTCAGTAAAGGGAGCAACGATTGAAGTTGTTGCGCCAGGTATTGCCGAGGCGTTAATTGCTACAGCGTTTGGCTTATTTGCTGCGATCCCAGCGACGATTGCATACAATCGATTGGTTTCTCAAGTCGAAGAAATTGGCAACAAATACACGGCTTTTATTGAAGAATTATTCGTTAGCTTCCAAAGACAACAATAACAATGATAGCATTACCGAGTCGCTCTAGACCAAAAGTTAACGCTGAAATAAACATCGTTCCCTATATTGATGTTATGTTGGTTTTGTTGGTTGTTTTTATGATGACCACGCCAATTATTGAACAGGGTGTTGAGGTGGATTTGCCCCAGGCTCAAGCAAATATGGTGGATTATGCCGAACAACAGCCAACGGTGATTTCTATAGATAGGCAGGGTGATTATTATATTAACTCATTGCACGATACAGCTTCTGCCGATCTTGAAGAGGGTGAAAAAGTTTCAATCAGCGTTGCAGTTGGCCGGGTGATGGCACGCCTTGATGCGTATCCACAGATGAAGGTTTTTGTCCGCGGCGATAAAGATGTAAATTATGGCCGTGTTGTTCAGTTAATGGCATTGCTGCAACAGAGCGGTGTTGATAAGGTAGGCATCGTGACTGAAACTCCCGAATAATTAAGCGCTATTTATGGAACAGTTGAAAAAGTTTTTTAAAATTATTGTTGATTTATTTAGCCGCATAGTAGTAGTTGCCAAGCCTGTTGTCCGGTTTTTGAAAAAGTTTTTAATCTATATTTTTAATTTGATTGTTGGCTTGATCGCTGCTGCTGCCCAGCCAATAGTACAGATTGCACGTAAACATCCAATCGCTTTTTTCTTTGCAGTGATTTTTCACATTTCCTTAATTTTCGGTTTGTTTTATGCGAATGTGGAAGGCTGGGAAATGCCAACAAAAGTGAGTGGAACTCAGCAATCAGCCCCTACCAAGGCGGTGATTATTGATGTGGAAGTGATAAAAGCTGAGCGTCAAAGATTGATCGATCTTGAGAAAAGTAATAAGCAGAAGATTGAGCGCGAGATAAAGAGATCTGAGGATGCTAAAAAAGCTCAAAAACACGCTGAAGAAGATCGTAAATCTGAAGAGAAAAAAGCCCAAGAAGCCACTAAGAAAAAGTTGGAGGCAAAACTTGCTACATTGAGGGCAGAAAGACTTAAAAAAGAAGCGCAAGAGCAAGCAAAAGAGGCAGATAAGAAAAAAGAATTAGCCGAAGCCAAAGCAAAAGAAGCTGAAACCAAAGCTGCCGAATCTTCCAAGAAAAAAGAATTAGCCGAAGCCAAAGCAAAAGAAGCTACTAAACAAGAGTTAGAGGCAAAACTTGAGGCATTGAAAGCTGCCAAGAAGCAAGAATTAGCAGAGGAGAAAGCCAAAACTGCTGCAGAGCAACAGCTTGAATCAGAGACAAAAGCTCTAGAAGCTGCTAAGAAGAAAGAACTCTCAGAAGCAAAGGCAAAAGAAGCTGAAACGCAAGCTGCCGAATCAGTTAAGAAAAAAGAATTAGCTGAATCTAAGGCAAAAGAGGCAGAGAAAAAAGAGGCGATTGCAAAAGAATTAACTCAGGAAGCAAGCAAGAGGAAAGAAGTACTTGATGCTGAATTAATTGCTTTAAAAGAAAAATTTGAAGATGAGCAAAATGTCAGAGAGCTTATTACTGAGATTCAGGACGAAGAAGATGCTGATAGAAAGCAGGTGCTTGAGGATATTCTTAACCAGTTGAAAGAAAATTACATTGGCTTGATTGCAGGAAAAGTCCGAAAAGAGTGGCGTTATCAAGGGGCAGAAGACCATTGGGGTTGTGATGTACATATCATTCAAAGTGAAGTGGGCGAAGTTCTAGCTGTCAGTGTGCAAAAATGTACGATTGATAATAGTGCTAAAGCGATATCGTTTAAAAACTCAATCGAACGTGCAGTTTACAAAGCCTCGCCTTTGCCTCTTGCGCCGGACCAAGACTTATTTGACGCCGATGTAATGTTCGACTTTAGGGTTAATTAAAGTAACACATATCGATTGTGAGCCTCTTTTTCCAATAACACTAGTCGGCTTAGTTCGTAGCATTTATCTGTACTACTTCCATAAGTTTGACCAATATTAGGATAGACCCTCATGGGTTCATTGATTTTGCTTTATCTAGACAAACCTAGAATCTTCATTACGCTAAAATAACCTGCATGAAAACGCATGACTTCTTATTGGAATTAGGCACCGAGGAACTACCTCCAAAGTTGCTTAAAAACCTTTCCAACGCATTAAAAGAAAACCTTGTTTCTGAGCTTAAATCGCTTGATTTAACGATGGGCGAGGTCAGGGCATTCGCAACACCGAGACGCTTAGCGGTTTCGATTGCTAGCTTACAATCTGAACAAGAAAACCAACTAATTGAGAGAAAAGGCCCTGCAGTTGGATCACCTGAAAGAGCCATCGACGGTTTTGCACGCTCAAATGGTGTTGATGTTTCCACTCTAGAAAAGCGAGCAGTGGGCAATAAAGAATATTTCTTTTTTAAATCTGAAAAAACTGGCGATAAGACAGAAGATCTGTTGCCAAACGCAGTAGAAATAGCGATAAACAACATTCCAATTACTCGTGCTATGCAGTGGGGTGATTTGGATTATTCATTTGTTCGACCAGTGCACTGGTTGGTGATGTTATTGGATGAAGCAGTTGTTACAGCAGATATTATGGGTCTTGAAAGTGGTAATACCACACGAGGATTGAGATTTACCGGTGAGCAGTTTTTTAAGATCTCTCATGCCAATCAATACCAAAGTTTGATGACCGAAAAGGCACAGATAGAGGTTGACTTCGACACTCGCAAAGAAACGATACGTAAACAGGTCAATGCAGTTGCAGCTAAAAATAATGCTACTGCCGTTATCGATGAATCTCTATTGGATGAGGTTTGTGCTTTAGTGGAATACCCAAAAGCCTTTTCAGGAAATTTTGACGAGAAGTTTTTAGACGTGCCTGAAGAAGTGTTGATTTCTGCGATGAAATCCCATCAAAAATATTTTCATATGGTGGACGCCGAACTTAAATTATTGCCAGCATTTATTTCTGTTGCAAACATTGAGTCAAGTGATTTATCGATTATTGTTAATGGCAATGAACGTGTTATTCGTCCACGATTGGCAGACTCTGAATTTTTTTGGGAGCAAGACAAGGCAAAGCGATTAGAAGACAGACTTGTTGACCTAGACAAAGTGCTGTTTATGAAGTCACTTGGATCAATGGGTGATAAATCGAAACGCATTGAGCAACTGAGCAGAACCATTGCAAACATCATTGATATTGATGTAGATCTTTGTGCAAGAGCGGGGTTGTTAGCAAAAACCGATTTACTAAGCGAAATGGTGGGAGAATTTGCCGATTTGCAAGGAGTGATGGGTGGTTATTACGCTCGCAATGATGGTGAGTCTGATGCTGTAGCGGATGCTATTAAGGAGCATTATCTGCCAAGATTTGCAGGTGACGCTCTACCTTCAACACCCTACGGTCTTGTTGTTGCAATTGCAGACAAGCTGGACACCATTACTGGTATTGTTGGCATTGGTCAAGGACCAACGGGCTCAAAAGACCCTTATGCTCTTAGACGTTTGGCTCTTGGCTTACTGAGAATTTTTGTTGAGGCTAAGCTTGAGATAAATTTAAAAACATTGATCGAAACGTCGTTAAGTCTTCATACAGACTCCGTTGACAAAACGTTGTCACCTAAGATTTATCAATTTATGATGGAGCGGTTAAAGGCTTACTATGCGGACAATAAAGTCGAGAGCAGTGTGTTTGAGGCAGTGCTTGCTGTTAGCCCTGAATCACCACTTGATTTTCATCAACGGGTTGAGGCACTTAACGCATTTACCCAGCAAAGCGAATCTTCTAGCTTGATTGAAACCAATAAACGTATTACCAATATGTTGAAAGATTATGAGGGGGGCTCTGAAATGGATGTTTCCTTACTGATTGAAGCGTCAGAAATTTTTCTTTTTGAGGCTACAGAAGCCGTATCCAATCAACTAAGTGAACAAAAAGATTACCAAGCGATTGTGACATCACTTGTGGGATTAAAGCCTGCAATTGATTCATTCTTTGACCATGTTCTGGTGAATGCTGAAGAGCCAAACTTGCGTAAAGTAAGACTGGCGCTCATTAGTCGCGTTAGAGCGTTGTTTTTGTCTGTCGCGGATATCTCTTATTTGTCGTCCTAGACAGACAATATGAAAGCCTTAATCCAAAGGGTAGCGTCTGCCAACGTTGTTGTTGAGGGGAATACTGTCGGTGCAATTAACCAAGGTTTATTGGTTTTTATAGGTGTTGAGAAAAACGACACATTGATTGAAGCGGACAAGATGATTGGTAAACTACTGTCTTATCGTGTATTCACTGATTCTGAAGGAAAGATGAATTTAAGCGTTGGAGATGTTGCTGGTGGTGTATTGCTCATTTCTCAATTTACTCTAGCAGCGGATACAAAGTCTGGCACAAGACCTGGATTTTCTACAGCAAAGAACCCTGTGGAGGCTGAGAGACTATATGATTATATGGTTGAGTGTTTTAAAATTAAACATAATGAAGTCGCATCCGGTGTTTTTGGGGCTGATATGCAGGTATCTCTTGTTAATGACGGGCCTGTGACTTTTCTTTTAACATGCTAGATTTTGCCCTAAATATTTATACTCAATTTGAGGATTACATCGGCCTCATCGTTACAGTTTCGGCATTGATTTTTGTTGTTAGTTTAATTTTTACACCGTTCTTAGTGTCCAAAATTCCACACGATTACTTTACCAATCCGCAATATCACAAACTTGAAATTAAACATTTTTACCACTTTATCACTGTTGTTCTTAGAAGTATTTTCGGCTTTTTATTAATCCTTTTTGGTGTTGTGATGTTGTTTACGCCTGGTCAGGGTATTCTTGCTATCATTGTTGGTTTATTCTTGATGGAGTTTCCGGGGAAAAAGCGCCTCGAACATAAAATTATTGAGAATGAAGTGACCTTTAAAGCGCTCAACTGGATGCGAGAAAAATTTAACAAACCCCCTTTAGACCGTTAGTTTTATGAGTAATGAGTTAACAATTTATGGCATTAATAACTGCGATACGGTTAAAAAAGCTTGCAATTATCTTGATGCAAAATCTGTGAGTTATCAATTTGTCGACTTTAGGAAGAACCCTCTTTCACCCAAAATGATTAATGACTGGATTGAGATTGTAGGTTGGGACGTCCTGCTGAATAAACGCTCAACAACTTATCGTAATTTGCCTGATGCCCAAAAAAATAATGTTACTATTGAATTGTTCATCGAGCAGCCAACACTCATTAAAAGACCTGTTCTCGTTTGCGACTCAACAGTTATTGTTGGCTATAAAGAGGCACAATATAGCCAGTTTATCGGTTAGCTCTTTGACTCGTTTTGTTCGTCCAGTTCTTTTTTAACAGCATCCATATCAAGACTTCCAGTTTTTTCAATCAACTCTTTAATATCTGCAAGTGCTAGAGTGCCAGAGTGTGAAAAGATGCAAACGCCTTGACGAAAGATCATGAGTGTTGGAATAGAGCGAATACCAAAACGGGATGACAAAATCGGCTCGTCTTCAGTATTCACTTTAGCAAAAAATGAGCCATCGATTTTCTCTGATGCCTCTTCAAAAGTAGGCGCAAATTGTAGACAAGGACCGCACCACGGCGCCCAGAAATCAACCATGATGATTTCATTATTAGCAATGGTTTCGTCAAAATTGTGTTGTGATAGATCAATAACAGCCATAGGGTTAACCTTTTAACAATAAGCAAAAGATTATAGCTGTTAGAATAGCGATTATGAACATACTTGGCATTGACCCTGGCTCAAGAATCACCGGTTTTGGTCTTATTACTGCAGATAAATTAAAGTTTAATTACGTGACCAGTGGTTGCATTCGCACCCAAGGTGATTTTAATGAACGTATCATTACAATTTTTAAAGGCATTCAAGAAATACTCGAAAAAAACGAAGTGGATATTGTCGTGATTGAGCGAGCTTTTATGCGCCCAGATCGCCCCAATCCTGACGCTGCCATCAAACTAGGCCATGCCAGAGGGGCGATTATTTCAGCGGTTGGCACACAGGATTTGCCGATTGTGGATTACAGCCCAAATCAAATAAAAAAAGCAATTGTTGGTAAGGGTCACGCAGCTAAAGATCAGGTGTCTTTCATGGTGCAACATTTATTAAAGTTAAACAAAGCACCTCAAGAGGATGCTGCTGACGCATTAGCAGGCGCTATTTGCCATGCTTATCATGCGTTATAGTATAGGTTCTAGCTAAAATACACTTTCACTTCACCATAACCCGGTAGTTTGCCAACAATACTGGAAAGTTGGTTATTTATCTCTTGTGCGTCAGTCGTTTGTAAATAGTCGAGTGGAAGGTAGAAATCCACCAAAATTGAACCATCGAGATAATGTAATTGAGTGCGTTCAATTTGATAATCACATTCTTCCAGTCTAAGTGCTTGGTTAATAATACTTAAGGCCTGCGCACGCTCAGGGAGATTTTCGTAGGGCGCATCATCGTCATCATCCTCTGGATCAATGTGAACAGTCACATCACAAAGCCCTTCAACACAATCTTTTGCCACTCGCTCAACACTAACGCTAATAATGTGCCCCTCACTGACGGATAAAAAAGGATTAACTTGAACATGCACATCGGCAGTAATTTTATGTCCATTTCTTCTAGTTCTTAAGGAGTGCACACTATTAACACCTTTAATTTCAGAGAGGGCGGCACGAAGTTTTAGAATGTCTTCTGCATCAATGGAGGTGTCAACCAACTCTTTTGTTGCACCTATGCCCAACTTCCAAGCAATAAAAATAATCATCAAGCCAACAATAATAGCAGCAATACCGTCTAAGTATAAGTAACCATTCGCTGCGCCAAAAATACCGATCAAAACGACAACCGAAGAAAATGCATCGGTGCGGTGGTGCCAAGCATTGGCTTTGAGCATGGCAGATTTGACTTTGTTGGCTACAACAACTGTGAACCAATACAGCGCTTCTTTGCTTACAATTGAAATTGCAGCCACTAACAACAACCAAGAGGGGTGATTGAGCGGACTGGATTCTGATAGACGTTGAACAGCATCAAAAATAATACCCGTACCAATAATGGCAAGAAAAATACTGAGCCCTAATGTGGCAACTGTTTCGAAACGTTCGTGTCCATAAGGGTGCTCTTCATCCGGCTCCTCACCTGCATGTTTTGCCGCGTACCAAACAACCCAGTCGGATATCAAGTCTGAAAATGAGTGTAAACCATCAGCTATTAAAGCCCCTGAATTACCGATAAAGCCAGCACTGATTTTAATAACAGACAGTAAGAAATCGATCACTGCCCCTACGAGTGTGACTTTTTGACTGGCTTTACTTCGATTAATTGAATCCACGGTTATCAATATTTTTTAATTTTATGTTATTTTAAGTTATCCACCCGGCAGGAGTGTTCAGTTTTTTGTTGAAACCCTTTTTCGAAAATCTTTGATTTTCTCTTTTAGATTTTGTTACCTTTCTGCTGTGCGAAGCCTGCCCTCGGGTGCATCCAGAATGGTAACCGAAAGAAGATGCCCTCAAAACATTCTCAATCTTTCTAATTTCACTTCACTAGTTTTTCTAAACTCGCTTCACTCAGACAGACGAAAAACTTAGCGTTTCGTTTCAATAAGAATGATTGAATTTGGTTTTGCAAGGGGCTAAGTCAAAAACCAAAGTGGATTGACCACTTAGATTTTTGAAAAATTGACTTCACTATTCGTTTCGAAAATATATAAGAAATTTCGGAAATTTTCAATATCGGTCACTTGAAGGTTAAGAATATATCAAAAAGAGCTGTTTAAAGGCTTTAATAGGCTATTTTTAAGGGTTTTTTGAGTGTATTTAGTCATTGATCAAGATGCAGAGTAAAATTTAGGAAATTATTGAAATGGCTATAAATCCTGAAAATATGGCAACATGCATTGAGTTTGTTATTCATAGTCATGCAATATTCAACAATATTAACTCTCTGACA
>CAWVVS010000051.1:0-7596 GCA_963933655.1 uncultured Candidatus Thioglobus sp.
CCTTATATATGCATAAGAAATTGACAATACTAGAGCGCTTCCCCAAGGAGCTGAAGAAATTGACATTCCTTTTTCTCCTCCCATCTTAACTAAAGGATTATTTGGTAAAAATGGCTTCAAATGCTCAACAACACCAATCGGACCCATTCCAGGACCACCTCCACCATGAGGAATTGCAAAAGTTTTATGTAAATTTAGATGAGACACGTCACCGCCAAACTCACCAGGCGCTGCAACGCCAACCATGGCGTTCATATTGGCACCATCGATATAGACCTGTCCGCCAGCCTCGTGAATCATTTCACAGACTTCCCTAACGTCTTCTTCAAAAATACCATGGGTCGATGGATAAGTAATCATAATCGCGGCTAGATTTTCACAGTGCTGTTCGCATTTACTTGCCAAATCAAGCAAATCAATATTGCCATTTTCTGCCGTTTTCACAACAACAACTTTCATTCCAGCCATTTGTGCAGAAGCCGGATTGGTGCCGTGTGCAGAAGCAGGAATAAGACAAATATTACGGTGCTCGTCTCCACGAGAGCGGTGGTATGCACTGATAGCCAAAAGGCCAGCGTACTCACCTTGAGCGCCAGAGTTGGGCTGTAATGAAACAGCGTCATAACCAGTTGCTTGGCACAACATTTGCTCTAGCTCATCAATCATTTTATGATAACCCGGCACTTGATCCAGTGGCACATACGGGTGAATTTGTGAAAATTCTGGCCACGAAATTGGAATGAGCTCAGCTGCTGCGTTGAGCTTCATTGTGCATGATCCTAGAGGGATCATTGTACGATCGAGTGCTAAATCTTTATCCGCCAAATGGCGTAGATAGCGCATCATTTGTGTTTCCGAGTGATGAGAGGTGAAAACTTTGTGCGTTAAGAAAGATGATGTTCTCGACAGGTTTTCGTCAATTTCACTCTTATTCTTCTCAAACACACTCTGTGCACTGAGTTCAGATTTTGAATTAAACGCCCGCCATAAATCTTCAATATCTTCAGGTGTGGAAAGTTCATCAAAAGCCACCGATACTAATTTATCGGAAATAAGATTAATGTTAAAACCAGCGGTTTCAGCAGATTTGATAACCGCACTGGAGTCATCGAGCGCAATTGTTACTGTATCGAAAAATGTCTCATTAGTGACATTGATACCCAGCTGTTTTAGACCATCGGCAAAAACTGCTGTATATCGAAACACTCTTTGTGCCACCTTAGTTAAGCCATCAGCCCCATTGTAAACAGCATACATGCCGGCCATAATAGCCAACAATGCTTGGGCGGTACAAATATTGCTGGTCGCTTTTTCGCGACGAATGTGTTGCTCACGTGTCTGCAATGCCAAACGATAAGCTGGGTTGCCATTAGCATCGATAGACAAACCAATAATGCGGCCTGGTAAGGCTCTCTTATACTCATCCCTCGTTGACATATAAGCTGCATGTGGGCCGCCATAACCAAGTGGCACACCAAATCTTTGGGTGTTGCCGATAACAATATCGGCGCCCATTTCACCGGGTGGCTTTAATAGTGTCAATGCCAGCAAATCGGCACTCACCGCAACCAATGCTTTTTTGTTGTGAGTGGCTTCAATCATGTCAGAATAATCAACATATCCACCATAAGTGTTTGGATACTGGAGCAGAACGCCAAATACATCAAGTGTCTCAAGGTCACTCATTGGATCACCGACAATAATTTCAATATTCAGCGGCTTGGCGCGCGTGTGAATAAGTTCAATATTTCTTGGATGGCAATCACTTGAGACAAAAAAAGTGTTGCTTTTAGATTTGCTAACTCTTTTACAAAAACTCATCGCTTCAGCACATGCTGTCGCTTCATCGAGCATTGAAGCATTAGCAAGCGGCAGGCCTGTCAAGTCTGCAATCATCGTCTGAAAATTGATCATCGCCTCCATGCGACCTTGTGAAATCTCAGGCTGGTAAGGCGTATAAGCCGTATACCATGCAGGATTTTCCAAAATATTACGCTGGATAACTGGCGGCGTGATGGTGTTGTAATAACCCTGTCCAATATAAGATTTAAGACGCTTATTTTCTCTCGCTAAATTTCTTAGCTTTTTAAGAGCTGCCAATTCCGAAAGACCCTCGTCAATTTTCATCTCCGATTGTCTACGAATATTATTAGGAACAACTTGATCTAATAAACTCTCCATATCACTCACACCCAAATAATCAAGCATGTGCTGTTTTTGGGCAGCGGAAGAGCCAATATGTCTATCGGCAAAAACGTCGTTATTTAGTAATGCTTCAATCTTTTCACTCATTTTTCTCTCGCTTTATTCTTCGCTAAATTCTTGGTATGCTGCTTCATCCATCAAGTCGTCCAACTCGCTGGCATCCGAAAGCTTGATTTTGACAAACCAACCTTCGCCTGTAGGATCTTCTGAGGCTAATTCTGGCTCGTCGTTAAGTCGTTCATTCACTTCCACAACCTCGCCAGAAACTGGTGCTATCAAATCTGAAGCTGCCTTCACAGATTCGATGACGCAAATATTGTCACCTAGACTGATTTCATCCCCCACCTCAGGTAATTCGATAAATACCAAATCTCCAAGCTGCTCTTGGGCAAACTCTGTAATACCAACAGTAACTAAATCGTCTGCCGTTAATTCAACCCATTCGTGGTCTTCTGAATATTTAATTGTCATAACATCTCCTTATGTGGCATTTAGCCTCGGTAATAATTTTGTTTTACAAAAGGCAGCTTGACAACTTCAACTACGATTTTCTTATCACGCACAATGGCGAATAATTTTTTTGTTCCACTGCTGAGCTCAGAATGAATTCTAGCCATGACAATCGGTTTGCCAGTTGTCGGGCCAAAACCACCACTGGTCACTTTGCCAACATTGTTATCTTGCTCGTCGACAATCATCACACCGTCGCGCACAGGCGCTCTACCTTGTGGCTGAAGGCCAACAATTTTCTGAGGAACGCCATTTACAATTTGATCCATAATGACGTCAGCGCCAGGATAACCACCTGCACGGATGCCATCAGATCTTCTAGTTTTTGACAGGGCCCATACAAGCGAAGACTCCACTGGAGTATGCTCTGCATCCAGTTCATGCCCATAAAGCGACAAGCCCGCCTCTAAGCGTAAGGAATCCCTAGCGCCCAGGCCTATCCACTCAACTGCCTCATACGCCAAAAAACATTGAGCCAATTGTTGTGCTTGATTATTGTGCACAGAAATCTCGAATCCATCTTCACCGCTATAGCCCGATCGTGTCACTAGGCATTCAATACCATCAACGATCAAAGTTTTAGCCGTCATAAAAGTCATTTCACGTGATTCTGGTGCCAATGCTGCTAGCACTTCTCCAGCCTGTGGCCCTTGCAAAGCTAGTAGTGCATAATCTACCAACACCTTGACTTCACACTCATTACCAATCGAGTTTTGTAAATGAGCAAAATCTGCTTGTTTGCAGCCAGCATTGACCACCAACAACAGACTGTCGTTGCCAATATTGGTCACCATTAGATCGTCAAGAACACCGCCATTGTTGTTGGTAAAAAGCGCGTAGCGCTGCTTCATTAATGGCAAATCAATAATATCGACCGGCACTAGAGATTCCAATGCTTTTTTTGCGTTTGCCCCAATGAGTTTGACTTGCCCCATATGCGAAACATCAAAAAGTCCTGCTTTTTCACGCGTGTGTATATGTTCTTTCTTAACTCCCAGTGGGTAGCTAACAGGCATATCATAGCCTGCAAAAGACACCATTTTTGCGCCTGCATTTACATGCATCTGGTGAAACACTGTAGTGAATTCATTTATAGTTTCTATCATTTCTTGACCTATATTATTACTTACTAATCTCACAATGTCTTGTATTTACAGCTATTTACTAAGCATTCGCTGATAAAATTAAACCAAAACATGTTTAGTTATTTTCAATCAATAATATTATAGACTCAATTGAATATGCTGAAGGATATTTTGAGTTTAATTCAATTGCTATTGAATTAAACTATCTTCAAATGGGTAATGACTTAAAACCTCGACGCCAGTCTCATTCACCAAAACCATTTGTTCAAGTTTCACACCGACTTCCCCGCCTTTTTCACCGGAGTAGCTCTCAACACATAAAACCATATTTGGTTCTACAATGCCGTCATAGCCATCTCTAGCCCAATCATCTTGGTAATATATTTTGGGGTACTCATCTGAAAGGCCCGCACCGTGATAAACGCAAACATAGTGATTATGCTGAAAGATTTTTTTGCGTTGAAACGCTTTCTCGACCAATTCAGAAAATTGCATTCCTGGCTTGATAATACCAATATTGAAATGCACCTCGTCATAAGCATGTTGATAAGCATCCCTTTGAGATTTTGTGCCAGTACCGCCACCACAAATCCAAGACCTGGAGATATCCGCCATGTAGCCTCTAGGACCAATAAGGTCAGTGTCAAAAGCAATCATGTCACCTTGTTTAATAACACGCATCGTTGCCTCTTGCAGCCAAGGATTTGTACGCGGTCCGGATGAGAGCATGTGACCTTCCATCCAGCAGCCATTATTAGCGACATTCACTTGATGCAGAATTGACCAAAGCTGGCGCTCAGTAATTCCGCGCTTGGTGTTTTCTTGCATTAATTGCATGCCATATTCTGTCACTGCGATAGCATGCTTGATACACTCTATCTCAGTATCAGACTTAATCACTTTGGCTTGTTCAACAATACAATCAGCGTCGATCACCTCAAAACCAAGCACCTCTAGACCTTGCGTTGCAAGAGGTGTAAATCGTTCAAGCGCAATCCTAGTGGGCGAAGAATTGGCATGGACACTCTCAAGCAGCGCCTTAACGTCATTTGAAAAAAGGCGAGTTTTTTCATTTAAATCAAAACCACCGTCAAAAGGATTGGTAAAACGAGGTCTTTGATAGCAATCAACATTAGGAAACTTTTGACTGGTCGCGCCGTGCATGACAAGCGGACCCTCTAACGGCACAAATAAATAACAAGTGGGTATATGTGCCTGAAAAACTTGATATTCATCAAAATCAATAGCGTATCGCAAGCTGATTGGATTTGCCAGTATACATAAATCAACGTTTTTCTCTGACATGACCTGACGCAATCTCGCCAAACGATAATCGCACATTTGCTGCCACGTGCTGTCAGAAAACTGAGGGGCTGGCAATATTTTTGTCATACTATTATTTTCACGTTTTTATTCGTTAATAGCCCAACACTGGGTCGTAAAGCGGAAAAGGCGCTTCGCCGCGCTCTATTCTTCGAATATTGTCAACCATGAACATTGCTGCTGTATCGCCGTCACTTTGACCAGCTATATGAGGCGTAATAGTGACGTTAGGATGTGACCAAAGTGGGTCATCAACAGGTAAGGGTTCCACGTCAAACACATCCAGCACTGCGGCAGCAATATGACCGCCATTAAGTAAAGTGAGTAGGTCGTCTTCATTAACAATGCAGCCTCTGCCCATATTAATGACAAAGGCACCTTGCGGGAGTTGGTGCAACTCATACTCCGTTACTAAATTTTTCGTGGCATCAGTGAGTGGCAATACATTAATCAAAATTTCAGTCTTATTTAAAAAAGCACTCATTTGATCTTTGCCATAGAAATATTCAATAACGCCCGTTGTGCGTTTTTCACTTGCACCCCAGCCAACAACATTAAATCCTTGGCTAGCTAACGATTCAGCAATTTGTTTGCCAATATTGCCCAAACCCATAATGCCAATCGTGCGATTTTTTGGTGCAACAAAGACTTGCTCCACCCACTGTTTATTCGATTGTTGTTTAGCGTAGCGATAATAATCACTATGAAAATGTAGAACCCAATGAAGCGCATACAAGCACATATCGTGTGTTAAAGCATCGTCTGACATGCGCACTATGGGCACATCAATAGGTAGTTCGGGGTCTTTGGTAATGTGATCCACCCCTGCGCCGAGAGACAAAATGGCTTTCAAATTTGGGTATTTTTTGTACTCAGAAAATGGATGCTGCCAAGCGGCAACGTACTCAATTTCGCATGGGTCACCCACGTCAGGGTAAATCCTGATGTCCATATCGCCCAATTGTGCTTTAAAGACCTCTAACCACGGCTGAATGTCTGTATCGGTAAGACTGACGAGTAATGCCATAATTTCAAACCATCCTAACTGCGTAAAATTTGATCATGCTGCTCTTCCATTAAACGAACAATACTTAGATGCGGCGCGTTTTCGCCGTAGGTTTTCGTTGCCTCCTGGTAAGTGCTGTACACCTTGTCACCAAGTGGCATCTTCACCTCAAGATGTTGGCCCAATTCGGTAATTAATCGCATGTCTTTTTCAGCCAAGCCAAGAGCAAATGAAGTGTCGTAGCTACCATCGAGAATTTTTGGAATGTAACTTTCTACAACATAGCTTCTTGCGCAACTACTCATTAACACAGAGTGTAACACATTCAGATCCAAATTGGCTTTAGCGCCCAACATCAGTGTTTCACCAATTCCTTGAGCAACAAGATAATTTAAATGCAGTTGTGCTAATTTGGTGACATAACCGGCGCCAGAGGGGCCCATGCGCACCACTCTTACAGCAATAACACTTAACAAAGACTCAAACTGTTTGAGCACATCCTCATCAATACCGAGAAAAGTCGCTAATGTGCCCGCCAAGGCGCCTTCTGCACCACCGCTGACTGGTGCATCGACCAAGGTCAAGTGGTCTGGCGCTTCTTTTTTCACTTTCTGCCACTCTGATAATTCATTGGTGCTGGTTTCAAACCAAGTCGCACCTTCTGTAAGATTGGCGAGAATGCCATTACACCCAAAAGCCAATAGATTGACTTCTTTGGAACTTGGTAGCGAAGTAAACAAAACCTCACACTGGCTGCATAACTTGGCAACACTCAATCCGTTAACTGCACCTTTAGCAACTATATCATCCAACACTGTTTCATTAATATCAAAAACAATGAGTGTGTCGCCAGACTCTTGACAATGCTTGAGAAGATTAAGCGCCATGCCAGAACCCATATTGCCAAGACCGATAAATCCAATATTCATTTTATTTTCCATTAATCGGTTAGGTTATCAACGCGTTCCAAATTGCGCTCATGGTGGATTGCCATTGAACGACCATAGAATGCTTCAGCATGGTGCGGTCTATTGACCAAATATGGATTGGTGACATAAGTGGGCAGGGCGATAATTCGTGGCGACTTGCCCTTGGTAGTTGTCACTCTGTGCATCGAGTAACGGCCCTTAAATATTTGCAGATCGCCCGTTTTTAAACACAGAACTCGGACTTTTTCTCGAGAACCGTGCAAGACCGCACCAACATCATCAAAACACTCGTTATTGGCAGAGCGAATATCCGGCGCGTACTCAAAATCACCGCCCTCTTCAGCCTCGTTGACAAGAATACTAACGGTAAAGTCATTGCCATCAAAATGCCATGGGAAGTAATCGTTATCTTTCATCACACTGTACGGGTTACGGCCCAATGGCTCTGCCCAACGATATATCGGACCAACATTCAGGCACTCGGAAACAAAGTGCACCATCACATCACTATCGTAAATCATTCTTAAAATCGAGTCAA